>CAZKSK010000065.1:0-10570 GCA_964555225.1 uncultured Bacteroides sp. | reverse complement strand
CATTACTTTGGATAATAGAACCACCATGTGCGTTTACGATTGCCCCATTCTCATCATACCAGGGGACACCATTAACTATAACAAGCTGGTGCACAGCCATTATTGGAGAAAGGATGAAGAGCAAAAACAAAAACGTTATTTTCAATTTATTCAATAACTTCATAAACATTGTCTTAATAATTATCTAATATTTATCTGATCTAAAATCACCCCTTCATCAAGAGACGTGAACCTTACAATATGATGAGTTTTTAACTTATTGATTGGGAATCTAATTTGGCGTATAGCCTGATTATTAAGCACATTTTTTTTCCACTCCTCATTACGTCCCTCCGTCTGATAAGAAATAATCTGAACTGGCAACTTATCCAAGCGAATTGCAAAACGCAATTGACTGCCATTAATTGGATGATTTGGAAGCAAACAAACTTCTATTTTTACGGAATCTTTTTCATAAGAACCGAAATTAAAAAAAATAGATTGCCCTTTAGGAACCATAACTGCATTTCCCTCATATCCTAATCCTTCACAAGGAATTCCCTTTCCTTTTTTATAATTTCTGCCATTCCAATGATATAGGGGGAAATCTGAAATTAAAACGGGTGCTTTGATGAACAATCTGTCAACTTTTTTAAACACCGGAAGTTGTCGTGGTTGCATATCCATTATTCGATACCATTTCCCTTGATTGTAGAGTCCTATATTATAAATGTGAGTCAGACTGACTATACTATCATAAGCCTCATCGCTTTTTCTCCAATATGATGAAGACAAAGATTCATGTCTAGCTATTTGTGCATAAAGCATCTTTCTATTCATTTCATCTGCAGCTTGAATGGGATACTTCACAAGTTGGAAATACTCATCAGCCCGTTTTGATGGAATGACTTGAGACAATATTTCAACCTTATCCGAAATATTCTGATACGATATAAGTCTTTGAAGTATTTTCGGCATACTCCATGGAAGGTCATGAACAGTACAATAATCGCTAGTGTTGTATTCTTCCACACGCGTATTTCCCATAAATTCTGGCTTTCGGATAAATGCTAACCGATAATGTTCTTGCATAATTGGTAAGAGCTCTTTACCCATTACTGGACCAAATTCTCGATTCAAGAATTGTGCGAGATGTCCTTTTACACCAATATTACGAACGGAGGTCATATTCCATGCCATATCAAGAAAAAGCTCTATTTGATATTCTGTCGGTTTAATATCTCCAACATTCAAAATCCATATTTTCCGAATGCCTTTATTGTATGCCAAAGACATCTGTTGATAAAGTAAAGCAGGGGAAGATGTCCCTAACCATAAATAATCATGTGGACGCCCCCAATAGGATACATGATAATAAATACCATTTCCCCCTTTTCTTGCCCGTTCTGCTGCTGTTGGAAAGTGACGAATGTATCCATAATTATCATCACACCACATGAGGGTCACATCTCTGGGAACTTGCAATCCAGCATTATAAACATCTAAAATTTCCTTATAAGGAATAAAAACTTGTGGTACCTTTGTTATATCCTGATTAACATACTGACGAAGAATATTCCTCTGATCTACAAAGACTCTCTCAAGAACCGTTTTCTGCTTTTCAATTGTCTTTGCTCCATTCATAGCACCATCATGTATTCCACGCATACCGATGGTATACAGAATCTCTTGACGAGCGACATCTTTCACTCGTTTCTCCCAAAACCGATAGACATTCTCACTATTGTTAACGTAGTCATAGTCACCTTTTCCACGACGAGACCATTCTCCAGGGGTACTTGACGCCATCGGTTCACAATGAGAGCCTCCAATATATATGCCATATCGTTCGGCCATTTGGCGATTGCCTGGAGTAAGAAAAAACGGCATTGTACATTCATGCATAGCTGGCCAATAAGTGTTAGCACGTAAACGAAGTAACAATTGAAAAATACGTTCATTTGTTTTTGGCCCAATTCTACCAGATTTATACCATGGTTCATATGTAAAACTAGACCAAGGCATAAGCCCCCAATCTTCATCATTGATAAAAATACCTCGAAACTCTACCGAAGGTGATTGTTTGTTACAATATCCTTCTGGTAAAGAGAAAAAAGATTTACGAATAGGCACTGCATCGGCCCACCATTCCCAAGGAGAAATTCCTAAAAGACGAGAAATTTCTAATAAACCATATGCAAGACCATGAGCATCACTACCCATAATATGCAACTGTCCTTTTGCAGAAGCAAAAAGACAAAAAGCTTCTTTCTTCTTACCAAAAAACTCTGGAATAATTTGAGTAGTGATTATTCCCGTATCTTTATTAATTTTAAGTTGGGATGACAAAACAACACGAAAATCTCTAGTAACCATTTGTAAAGCAGATTTTACAATAGGAGCAACTTTTGTAGTATCACATCGAATTGAGATGACTTCTCCTTGTCTTATAATGAAACCTTTAGCATAAGACATTATCATAGATAAAGCAAATACTAAATTTATTAACAGAATTTTTTTAATCATTTTATCAATAAAATATAGTGAGAGGCTCGTAAACAAGCCTCTCAGTTAAAACTAATACCCAGAATTCTGAGTAAAATCACCTGTATCCTCATCAATAACTGATTGTGGAATCGGTCTTAATAAAATATGACTGTCCATCTTATTGATTTTGGCAGCTAAATTATTGTATTTCAAAGTTCGCTCAATCAATTTACCAGTACGCTTAAGATCCATCCAACGCTTATATTCTCCTACCAATTCACGAGCACGTTCGTCAAGGATAAAATCTATTGTCACATCAGATGCAGAAATTTTCATATCAGAAACATGACCTGCAATTGCAGCACGTTGACGAACAGCATTAATACGTTCAGCAGCTTTTTCTTTGTTACCCATTTGCAAATAAGCTTCAGCAGACATCAAATATGTATCGGCAAGTCGAAACAAAAAGATATCTCTTGTACTGGTATAGCTTGTATTATTACTAGGCCAAGAAGCCTCTGGATCATAGAATTTCCAGACCATTGGGCACATGCCAGAACCACCTATATTTTCAATATCTTGTTTCCATTTATCTTTTGTAATAATAATAGCATTAGGATTTTCTTGCATGATGGCCAAAGAATCTTCTGTAGTAAAAATTTGATCATACTTTGGAAAATAGAGCCTCAAATCTCCTACTTTCAATCCAATATCATCTGCTGCTTGTGTTGCATAAAATTCACTTTTAAAAGTTGCGTCATAGCGACTGTCAATAGAAGTATTATACAAAGAATACAAAAACTGAGTCGGCATAAACTGATTCTTTTTCCAACCATAAGTAGTATTTCCTTGCTCAAAACCACTTACAACTTTACTCCAAAGTTCAAAACCAAAAAGACAATTTTGTCCGTTTCCATTATATTGACCACCAAGTGAACTAGCATCATATTGTACAGAAAAGATTATCTCTTTATTATTTTCATTTCCAGGAGTAAATACTTCTTCAAAAGTTGGAAGTAGCTCATATTGTCCACTGTTAATGACTTCATCTGCCAATGACGCAGCTAAAGAAAAATCATTTGAATCTGCATATGATTTATAGCCTCTAGTAAGGTGAATAAGAGACATAAGATGTTTGACAGCACCTTTTGTTATACGTCCATAATCACTCTGCGATGCAGGAAGGACATCAACAATATCATCGAGTTCACTGAGAATAAAATTATATACTTCTTTTTCTGTACTTTTAGAGAAGTCCGTAACAACTGTTGAAATTTCATTTGTAACAATAGGAACATCTCCAAATTGTTCCACAAGCAAATAATAATAATAAGCACGAATGAACCTTGCTTCTGCAACACGCTGATTCAATTCTGTTTCTGAAATTTCTGAAACTGACTCCGATTTGGCAATAGCTGTATTACAAATTTGAATACCATAATAAACATTGGAATAAAAATCCGATACATACTCATTTTCTGCATCTAAAGTTCCATATTCGTTCAACTCTCCACTATAGATATCACGATTGCCATAGCTGCCACTGATCAATTCGCTTTCTCCTCGAGTATAGGTATCGACCCCAAGACAAAAGAGCCAAGGCTCATTTTTCCACACTTTCCTTAATGAAGAATAACAAGCGTTTATTAGGCTTTCATATCCCTCACTTTCCGCAAAATACTCATCGGAATTAGTATTGCTTAGGTTTTCTTCATCTAAAAAACTGCTGCATGAGGTTAATCCTAAAAATACAATTCCACTAATGATATATAATAATTTTGTTTTCATATCGTTATATTTTAAAATTCAAGTTTCACTCCAAATAAATAGGTCGTATATCCTGTAGCAGTACCCCAAGTATTCTGGTTTGCCCATTCTGGGTCAAAGCCCTCATAAGATGTGAATGTAAATGGGTTATTAGTTGTACAGTAAACTCTAAGATCCTTTACATTTAATTTCTTAAGTAATGACTTGGGAACATTATATCCCAAAGTAATATTACCTACTCTGACAAATGAGACATCTTGATAACGCATAGCATCATAATATTTCCCTTTATTGCCTGGTTGTGGATAAGAATTGGACGGATTTTCTTCTGTCCAATATTTTACATTAACTTGTTTATAATTACCTTCATAAGTCATAAAAGAAGACATAAATGCATCTTGAACCTGTGCACCTTGTTGTGTATAGATATAGAACGAGAAGTCGAAATTCTTATAAGTAAAGGTATTTGTGATGCTTCCAATCCAAGATGGAGATTTATGCCCTAAAATTTGTTTGTCATTAGAATTAATAACGCCATTGTTATCAAGATCCTTAACCTTAACTTGCCCTGGAGTCTGACCATACTTAGCAGCTTCATCAGTTTCACTAGTCTGCCAGATACCATCAAAAACATAATCATAGTTGACATCTACAGGTTCCCCAATAAACCATTTATTAGAAACATCATTGCTTTTGCCACCATATAGTTCCACAATTTCATTATGATTGGTAGAGTAAGTAATATTTGTCTGCCATGAAAAAGCTTTGTTTTGAATGTTTATCGTATTGAGAGCAAGTTCTATGCCACGATTTCTTACCCAACCAATATTATCCCAAACAGAGGACCAACCACTAGTCGATGGTATACTACGCTTCATAATAAGATCTTTAGCATCTCTCTGATAAATATCAACAGAACCATTGATACGATTATTGAAAAAACCATAATCAAGACCCAAGTTTATTTCATAAGTTTTTTCCCATGACAATTTTTTATTGGCAAGACCACTCTTATAATATGATGATACAACAGAACCATCAAAGTCATAATTCATTTGAGAAACACCTGATTGTGTGCCATAAATAGAAACGGCATCATTACCAGTTACTCCATAGCTAAGACGCAACTTTAGATTACTAAGATAGCTAAATTTTTTCATGAAATTTTCTTCGGATATTCTCCACGCAGCAGCAGCTGAAGGAAAAAAGGCCCATTTATTTCCTTCTGATAAACGAGACGAGCCATCGAAACGCCCAGAAGCAGTAAACAAATATCTATCGTTATATGAATATTGTAACCTGCCAAGAACAGATGAAAGTGTACGTTTTTGAAAATCTGTGCTTGATTCCGTTACATCACTCAGACTCGCTGCATCTAAGTTATACCATTCACTATTAAAAGAAAAATTTTTAGCAGACTGATTAGAATATTCCCATTGTTCCATCTGCAAACTTTGCACTAAACTAGCATTAAAATTATGCTTACCTATTTTCTTTTCATAAGTAATTTGGTTATCCCACACGTATCCCCAATACATACTTTGATCATAACTTGCTGTTACAGAAGCTGTTTTACCTGAAGAATTTTTAGCATTAACACCAATGTATGTCCCATCTCTCGTATAAAGCATCTGTGGTGCAAACTGAGACTTCAATGTAAGACCTTTAATTGGAGTAAACTGCAGAAAAATATTACCAAATACTCTATAACGTTTATTTTCACGATGTTCCCCATCCTTACTACTTTCCAGTAAGGGATTAGTAACAGCATCATTACGAAATACATGATATACCAAATTACCGTCCTCATCATATGGAGAAGCAACCTGAGGAAGACGATACGCAGAACGTAATGTTTCGTAACTCCCCTCATTTTGTTTACTGTATGTAAAATACATACTCCCACCGAGTTTCCACTCTTTCAAAAATTTTCTATTGACATTGAGATGCATGTTATAGCGATTAAAATCCTGATCTCTCACCGTACCTTCTTCATGTAATTGACTAATTCCAACAGAAAACGTTCCCTTATCATCTCCACCTGAAGCTGTTATTGTATTACTATACTGCTGACCTGAACGCAAAACAAGGTTTATCCAATCGGTATAATCTTTGTTGTCAATTCTATTCCACTCGTCTGATGTAAAAAATTCGGCATTTGAACGATCTGTGCTCTTACCTTGATTTTCAAATAACTCCGTACGAAAATTTACATATTCGTCACCATTCATCATCTTAGGAAGATTACTAGCTGTACGAACACCATAATATCCATCATAATTGATATTGAAATGACCTTCCTTACCTCTCTTAGTAGTAACGATGACAACACCATTCGCTCCTCTAGAACCATAAATTGCTGTTGCCGAAGCGTCTTTCAAGACATCAATTTTTTCGATATCTGCAGGATTGAGATCGCTCGCATCCGAGGAAGAAGGAATACCATCAATAACCCAAAGAGGAGTATTGCTGTTATTGATTGAACTCAATCCTCTGACCGTGATATTATAACTTCCTCCTGGTCGAGCAGCATTACGTGTAATATTCACTCCTGAAATCTTACCTTGCAAAGCATCAATAGCATTAGGTTGCGAAGCTGCTGTTAATTCGGTAGCATTCAGAGAAGAAACTGACCCCGTTAAATCGCTACGCTTTACAGTACCATAACCAACCACAACGATCTCATCCAAAATTTGATTATCTTCCATCAAGACAATGTCAAAAATTGATCTACCATCCATTTCAATTTCCTGATTTTTATAACCTACATAAGAAATCTCCAAGATTGAGCCCTTCTCCACTTGGAGAGAAAAATTTCCATCAAGATCGGTGATAGTACCTTGGGAAGTACCCTTTACTTTGACTGCAGCGCCTATAATTGTTTCTCCCTTAGCATCTTTGACCGAACCTTTAACTACCTTGGCTTTAGATGGTTGTACTTTTTCTTTTGCAATAATAATATGATTATTATTAAAAGTAACATTACAACCTGTCCCTTGAAGTAATTCTTCCATGACTGTCCTCACATTATTTTCATGAGGAATATCTTTAATTATTTTTGAATCATTTACTTCCTGAATATTATAATCCACAAACATTTTTGTTTGCTGCTCTACTTGTTTGAATGCGGATTTTAAAGTTAAATTATTACCCGAAAGACGAACTTGTTGATGTTGACAATAGGCCATTACACTAAAAGATGATAAGACCAAGATAAAAAATAACCTGAAAAACTTTTTTTCAGTTTTAATATGTATTAGATTCATTTTTTTTATATTTGTAATTTGAAATTTAAGTTATTAAACTCGACGTTAATCCGTCATTAGATTAGGTTAATCAACTCGGTTTCAAAATCCGGAAAGAAGATCTTCGCAACTTCGTCTTTCCGGTTTTCTTTTTTTCATAGTAAAAGTCTCCTTTATTTTAATTAATTATTATTACATTTCCTCTAATAGTATACTGAATCCCTATTAATTCTTGTACAACTTCCATTACATCTCTGATTGATTCTTTTGGACCAAATTTCACATTATAATATCCAGCCCCATATTTCTGAGAATTATACTGAATAACAACATTAAATCTACGCTCCAAAGAAGACATCAACTGATCAAATGAAGCATGTTCGAAAATTAAGAATCCCTGTCTTTCCATTGCACAAAGCTCTGCATCAACTGTTTGTATAGTAGCAATATGTTCTTTATTGGAATACACATACTGTTGATTCGG
Source organism: uncultured Bacteroides sp. (assembly GCA_964555225.1). GTDB lineage: Bacteria > Bacteroidota > Bacteroidia > Bacteroidales > Bacteroidaceae > Phocaeicola_A. The sequence goes on along the minus strand of CAZKSK010000065.1, from coordinate 2,608 downwards.
CTTCAGGATAGATGGTTGCAGATAATTTCCATTGACACTAATTTGAACACTTCCACGCTCCAATGTTGCCGTAGTATATAAATCTGACGGATAAGAATTCACTGTAAATACTGTACCCAAAGCACGAACATTCAGACAATTTGTTTTAACTATAAAAGGTTTCAGTCTATTTTTCCTGACTTTAAAAGAGGCTTTACCATTTAAATAAATGGACCGTGTCTTTACTCCCTCAAAATTCTTAGGATAAATTAAAACAGATCCGGCATTTACCCAAACTTCAGAACTGTCAGGAAGTATAAGCTCTTTACTTTCTCCATAAGGCACAAAAAATTCTGCCATTTCTGCCGTTTTATGAATAATAATGGTTCTATGAGTTAAAAAAGAAGCTATGATAGCAGACATTATCATCAAAGCTACTATCGAAGCATATTTGTAAAATTGTTTATCGATATTCTTTCGTTCTCTTTTTTTAGAAACGAAATGAAGATGTCTTTGGATATTGGACCAATCTTCCTGAGTACTCGCCTCTACCTGAGTATTAGATTGATCCCACAATTCACGTAGAATTTCTTCTTTTTGTCTGGTTGAGTTTTTACCTCTCAGCCAAAAGCCAAATAATATCTTCGCTCTATTAGAAAAATGCTTTCCAAAATAAAGACGTATTATTTTTCTTGAAGAATCTTCCATCATTTTTTGCCTTTTTATCATGATGTAGGTTTCTTTTAGTTAAACACACAAACAAAAATCACTATTTTTCAAAAAAAATCAAAACCCGTTAAATATATGGAAAACAATAAATAAATATAAAGCCTTTCGCAAAATAGCCAAAGCTGCAGTCAAATGATTTTCAACAGTCCTTTTACTAATATTTAGTTGTCGTGCTATCTCCTCATTTGAAAATCCTTTCTCACGACTCAGTTTATAAACCAGCCTTCGCTGAGGTGACATTTGCTCTACAGTTCGGTTTATGAGTTCTTGCAACTCCTGTACAAATAAGTTTTCTTCATTTGACTCGGATAATGTTGGATCTTTTAAAAGTTCTTCTGCATATTTCTCTGAAACTGTTAACCTATCAAAATAATCATATACTACATAACGGGCCATTTGGAACAAATAACCAGAAAAAGATTTTACAGAAGACAATTTTTCACGATCTCTCCACAATACTAAAAAAATATCTTGAGACATATCACGACTAATTTCCTTATCATGGGTAAGCCCTGTAAGAAAATTGACTAAACGAGGCTGGAATCGAAAAAATAAGGTTTTAAAGGCTTCCATATCCCCTGCCGCAATTCGTTGTAATTCGATATGTTCGAGTGATATTTCCATTTATTGACAAATGTAAAAAAGAATATCAGAAATATCAAAACTTCATATCAAAAAAATTATCTTACATATTTTTCTCAATTAAAAAATATCGAATTGGATCGAGATTATTTAGTGGTAAAAGCAATAAAATTCAATTATTGTTGCAGAAAAGAAAATGAAATCATTTAAACTTTTCAGAAAATTATTACTGATATTCTATACTGTTTATGCATTTTAGCTGTAGCATCTTGTAATAATGATAACGATGATCCGGTACCTAGCATATTATAATTTAGCCTCTACTTCACTTTAATATATTAATAATCAGATAGATTTAAAATTTATACAGAAAACTGAAATTCCGTCGATTTTTGAACATTTTACGTCAATATGTGAACATCAAAAAAAAACATAAGCCATACCTTTGCTGCAACTAATAATCATTATGCTATGAAGCACTTTTTATGTATATTTTTTCTTTTTACGTTTACTCTTTCTACCTTTTCAGAAGGTAATATTCAAGTTGTAGTAAAAATTGCAGACCACATTCTGCAAAACCATAACAATGAATTGACTACAGATGATAAAGGTCATCTTTCCATTGCTAGTTATTATCAAGAATGGCGATATGTAAACGGCGTTTTGGCTCTTTCTATGCTTGATTTGGCAGACGAGACAAAAGATGAATGTTACTGTGAATTCGTGAAAAACAATTACGATTTCTTCTTTAATGATAATATTAACAAACGACTTAAAGCTGAATACGAAAAAGGTATTCGTAACACAGGTTATTATCGTTTTTTTAGTATGAACAGTCTTGATGACTGTGGAGCTATGGGAGCAGGTCTATCGGAATTAAATAAAAAATATCCTTCAAAGCAATATCAAGATTACCTTGAACGCATTGCTGATTACATTCTAAAAAAACAGGAAAGGCTGTCCGATGGAACATTCTGTCGAGGAGAAAAAGGAAAAGAAACCATTTGGGCCGATGATTTATATATGAGTCTTTCCTTCCTAACTCATTACGGTGCAATAACAAACAATAAAGAATGTTTTGACTGTGCAGCAAAACAAGTGATAAAATTCGATAGTCTTTTATTTGATCATACAACCGGACTATATTATCATTGTTATTATAATGAAACAAAGCAACAAGGTGTTGCTCATTGGGGACGAGCAAACGGTTGGACTTTAATGGCTCAAGCTCTTCTTTTAAATTATATGCCTGCCGATCATCCTTTAAGAAAAAAGGTTTTGGCAATTTTTAAAAAGCAAGTAAACAACATAGCCAGAT
>CAZKSK010000064.1:0-10578 GCA_964555225.1 uncultured Bacteroides sp. | reverse complement strand
GTTAGCCAAGAGAATAGTACATACTCAAAGTAAAACGGTTGTTATAGGAATCTCGGGAGGATTAGACTCCACTTTAGCCTTATTGGTATGTGTAAAAACATTTGATAAACTCGGAATGGACCGTAAAGGCATCATCGGTGTAACAATGCCCGGGTTCGGAACAACAGACCGGACCTACCACAATGCCATCCAATTAATAAAATCTCTCGGCACCAGCCTTCGTGAAATAGACATACAAAAATCTTGTATCCAACATTTCAAAGATATAAAACAAGATATTAACAAACACGATGTAACATATGAAAACGGACAAGCCCGCGAACGAACACAAATCTTGATGGACTTGGCCAATCAATTAAATGGTATGGTAATTGGCACAGGAGATTTATCGGAACTCGCGTTGGGATGGGCAACTTATAACGGAGACCATATGTCCATGTATGGGGTAAATTCAAGTATTCCGAAAACATTAGTAAAGCATTTGGTAAATTGGATAGCTATTAATGAGGTAGATGAAAAATCCAAATCTACATTATTGGATATTATTGATACCCCCATTAGTCCGGAACTGATTCCCGCAGATGAAAACGGAGATATTTGTCAAAAAACAGAAGATCTGGTTGGGCCCTACGAATTACATGACTTTTTCCTTTACAATTTTATGCGCAACGGATTTCCTCCTGCAAAAATCTTCTATCTTGCCAATATGGTTTTCGAAAAAAAATATAGCAAGGAAATTATAAAAAAATGGCTTTGCACATTCATTAAAAGATTTTTCTCTCAGCAATTCAAAAGGAGTTGTCTGCCCGATGGACCCAAAGTAGGAAGTGTCTCCATTTCTCCTCGTGGAGATTGGCGCATGCCGAGTGATGCTTGTGCTGAAATATGGTTAAAAGAAGCCGAGAATCTATAATATAAATACTACTTTAAATACTTTTTAAGTTGATAACGTCCACGTTTTTGTGTGGAATGAGCATATTGTATAATGTGAAGAGGGCATATATGAATACACCCCATACAATGAATACAATTATCTTTCCATACCGGACCTGCATCCGATAAATAAACATTTCCAACAGGACAAGACTGTACACATTTCCCACAATGATTGCAATGTCCTTCAATATGGAAATTGCGCGAACGAATCATGAATTTGACAAATAAAGGCTGAATTACATATGTCTTCAACCAAGGGAAAGGACCTTCATGAACTTGCCAAATCTTACGTTTAAGAAGTATATTTTTAGAAATAGAAGGAATTGTTTCATTATATGCCTTATATATTTTCGATCCGGCTAATTCATCACTATCCAAATTAAACATTGGAATATATGTATTGGGCATAACAACAGTCCATGCAGCATCCAATCGAAAATGTTTCGCCAATCTAGACATACCTTTACCTGCATCATCACCACATGTACTAACAGCATAACAATAAACATTATTCGGTACGTGGAGATGTTTTACAAAATCGACTACTGGTTTTGGAGCATACCAGGAATGAATAGGAAAAACAAGTCCTAAACTATCACCATCTATCTTAATTTCGTCAGATGAAATTCCTTTTCGAATATACACACTCAGATCAAGACTTTTTTCACCTGTCAGCTTCGCTAATTGCTCTGCCACCCAACGTGAATTACCATTTCCACTAAAATATAAAATCATTTATTCAATTCTTTTTTATAAAAATACAAGAACAGAAAATCAACACATCAAAAATGGTCACAGACCAAAACATTAAAGTCTATTTTACATCTATTATTTGTTAGGTACTATATCGGTCATTTTTTGTAATATAGACAAAGCATCTTCAACACTTTTCACATTACTGACCACCAAACTTCGTTTACCTGCCTGTTCACGAAGCTTACACTGTTTTGGAAATTCACTTAAATATGCAATAACTTTCCCAAATGCCGTACTTTGATAATAGACACTCTCTAGATTACTCACAAAGAACAAACTCATATGTCCGGATTTTAAAAAGATTCTTTCTATACCTAAATCCTTACCTAATCGTCTGAGCGGAGCGACTTTTAGCAATTCTTCTCCCTCGGGAGGTACCTTCCCGAAACGATCTTCCAAACGAAGACGAAAATCTGCAACTTCCTTATCCGATTGTAACCCGTCAAGCTCACGATACAGCAACATACGTTCACTACTGCTTGGAATATAATTAGCCGGGAAAAGTAATTCCAAATCACTTTCCAATGAGCATTCCGCAACAAAGTCTCCCCCATTAATTCCAATCATTTCAGGTTTCAAGTCTTCATTATAGAGTTCAGCAAATTCATCGTTTTTCAATTCGGTAACAGCTTCAGCTAAAATCTTTTGATAAGTTTCATATCCAAGATCTGCAATAAAACCACTCTGTTCGGCACCTAAAAGATTACCGGCTCCACGAATATCTAAATCTTGCATGGCTATATGAATGCCACTGCCCAAATCACTAAAATTTTCTATAGCCTGCAACCGACGGCGTGCTTCTTGTGTTAATGAAGAAAGTGGAGGAGCCATTAAATAGCAAAACGCCTTCTTATTGCTACGTCCCACACGACCACGAAGTTGATGTAAATCGCTCAATCCGAAATTTTGTGCTTGATTAACAATAATCGTATTGGCATTAGGAATATCTATTCCATTCTCTATAATAGAAGTAGCAATCATTACATCATAATCGTAATTAATAAAACCAAATATAATTTTTTCAAGTTTTTCAGGTTCCATCTGGCCATGACCGACACAAACCCGAGCATCGGGAACCAAACGTTCTACCATTGCTTGAATTTCATTTATATTCTGAATTCTATTATTCACAATGAAAACTTGACCGTTTCTGCTCATCTCGAAATTAATGGCCTCTGATATGATATCTTCATTGAAAGTATGAACTTCCGTCTGTACCGGATAACGGTTGGGAGGAGGTGTTTGTATGACAGAAAAATCACGAGCCCCCATCAAAGAAAACTGTAGAGTCCTAGGTATTGGAGTCGCCGTCATCGTCAAAGTATCGACATTAACTTTCAATTGACGAAGTTTTTCTTTTACCGAGACTCCAAATTTCTGCTCTTCATCAATAATAAGTAAACCTAAATCCTTGAATTTAACATCTTTCCCTATAAGACGATGTGTTCCTACAATAATATTGACAGTTCCATCGGCTAATTCTTTTAAAACTTGTTTCACATCAGACGATTTTCGGGCTCTACTTAAATATTCAACTTTAACAGGAAAATCTTTTAATCGATCGCTAAAAGTTTTATAATGCTGGAATGCTAAAACAGTAGTAGGTACCAATACGGCCACTTGCTTATTATCTGTAGCAGCCTTGAACGCCGCACGAACAGCTATTTCAGTTTTACCAAAACCAACATCTCCACATATCAACCGATCCATGGGCCGGTCCTTCTCCATATCAGTCTTAACATCTTGTGTTGCCTTTAATTGATCAGGAGTATCCTCATAAATAAAACTAGCCTCAAGTTCATGTTGCATAAAAGAATCCGGACTAAAATTGAAACCTTTTTCTTCTTTCCTTTGTGAATATAATTTAATAAGATCACGAGCAATATCTTTGATACGACTTTTAGCCCGGCTCTTCATTTTCTCCCAAGCACCGGTTCCCAATTTACTCAATCTAGGAGCTTCGCCTTCTTTGCCTTTATATTTTGATATCTTGTGCAACGAATGTATGGAAACAAAAACTACATCATCGTTCTGATAAATCAATTTAATAACTTCTTGAGTAGAAGTCCCATTGGGTATTCGAACTAATCCGGCAAATTTACCTACTCCATGATCAATATGCACTACATAATCGCCCGGTTGAAATTCATTAATTTCCTTAAGAGAAAGAGCAACTTTTCCACTACGGGCCTTATCGCTTTTGATGTTATATTTATGGAAACGATCAAAAATCTGATGATCGGTAAAACAACAAATTTTTAAATTTGCATCACTAAAACCTTCATGTAATGTTTTCTCAACGGGTATAAAAGGAAGTTGATCTCCTCTTTCCTCAAAAATATCACTCAATCGATCCGTTTGTTTCTTACTGTCGGAAAGAATATATATCGAATATTTCTGATCTATATAATCATGAAACGAACTGCTGACCAGATCAAAATTTTTATGAAAAGTCGGCTGTATAATACAATCGAAAGTCAGTTTTACTTGAGGAATTCCTGTTGGTTTATTGCCAAATTCTATACGTCGGTAGTTTAAGGCAGATAAAGTAAATGATCCGCCATCGAGTAATGATGGTAAATAAAGTTTATCGGATTGTTCTTGTGCAGCAATAGCTTGTGATGTAAACGTTTCTTTCGACACCGTATCTATTCGTTCCTGAACATATAAAAAATCTTTCATCATCAAGATCGTATCTTTGTCTAAAAAATCCATCAAAGAAACAGACTCTGAATAATTTTGCACCATTTCAGGAACAATCGCTATCTGTTGTACTTTTTCTTTAGACAACTGTGATTCAACCTCAAAAGATCTGATACTGTCAATTTCATCTCCAAAAAAATCTACTCGGAACGGGTATTCAAAAGAATAAGAGAAAACATCCAATATGCTTCCTCGTAAAGCATATTGACCAGGTTCATATACATAATCAACTTGCTGAAAACCATTTTTTATGAGCTTCTCACTTAGACTATCCATATTACAACTATCTCCTACTGCTATACGAATGGTTTTTTCAGAAAGAAGTTTCGGAGGTATTACCTGTTCGGCCAAAGCATCCGGGTAAGTCACTACGCACATAGGCTTATGAGTTTTTTGTAAACTGCTCAAAACTTCCGTACGAAGAATTTCATTAGCGGCATCCTTCTGTCCGTATTTGATCGCTCTGCGATAGGACGAAGGGAAAAACAAAACTCTTTCATCACCCAATATCTGAGTGAGATCATGGTAAAAATAACCCGCTCCTTCCAAATCATCTAAAATAACTAAAAACGGACTGTTAGAAATCTTTAATATACAAGATAAATAAAGAGCCGACGAAGAAGCACACAGTCCTTGGAGGAAAATAGTCCTCGTTGAGGAATTTTCCAATACCTGAGCCAACGCCTTTACATTAGAATGGGTGGCATAAAGGTTTTGCAATTGCAATATCTCCATAATAATCTTATCGACTGCAAAATTAATCAATTTATTTCTATGAAAAGTGTAATTCTATTACTTAATTGTTTACATTTGCATATGTTTAATGTGTATAGCTAATATGAAAGAAGCAGATAGTCTAATCATTATCCCAACCTATAACGAAAAAGAAAACATAGAAAATATTATTCGCACTGTTTTCAATCTAAAAAAGGAATTCCATATATTGGTAATAGAGGACCATTCTCCCGATGGTACTGCGGATATTGTAAAGACTTTGCAAAATAAATTTCCTCAACAATTATTCATGATAGAAAGAAAAGGGAAATTGGGATTAGGAACAGCTTACATCACAGGATTCAAATGGGCTATAGAACATAAATATGACTATGTTTTCGAAATGGATGCTGATTTTTCACATAATCCGAATGATTTGCCCTATCTTTATAATGCTTGTGCAATAGAAGGGAATGATATGGCCATCGGTTCTCGTTATGCAACGGGAGTAAATGTTGTGAATTGGCCTATGGGAAGAGTCTTGATGTCGTATTTCGCTTCAAAGTATGTCAAAATAGTAACCGGATTACCTATTCATGACACGACAGCAGGATTTGTTTGTTATAAAAGACAAGTATTGGAAACGATCAATCTAGATACTATCCGTTTCAAAGGATATGCTTTTCAGATAGAAATGAAATTTACGACATTCAAATGCGGATTCAAAATAAAAGAAGTTTCTGTCATCTTCGTCAACAGACAAAAAGGGACTTCCAAGATGAATACCAGTATCTTCGGAGAAGCTATATTTGGAGTGATTCAGCTCAAATGGGACAGTCTATTTAAACATTATAATAAAATAGCTAAAAGATGAAACGAACTTTCATCAAAAATGCGACGATCATTAACGAAGATAGATCCTTCATCGGATGTCTTCTTATAGAAAACGATCTGATAGCTGATATTTTCGAAGGAACTCATGCCGACATTTATTGTGATGAAATAATTGATGCTCAAGATTGTCTTTTATTACCTGGAATTATCGATACTCATGTGCATTTCCGTGATCCCGGTTTAACACATAAAGCTGATTTGGAAAGTGAAAGCCTTGCAGCTGCTGCCGGAGGCGTTACTTCCTATTTTGATATGCCAAATACAATTCCTCAAACAACTACAATCGAAGCTCTCGAAGATAAATATTACCAGGCCTCTATTAAAAGTCATATCAATTATTCTTTCTATTTTGGAGCAACAAATACAAATTATATTCTTTTCCCAGAATTAGATATTAAACAAATATGTGGTATTAAACTATTTATGGGAGCTAGTACAGGAAATATGTTGGTTGATAAGACTGAAGCTCTAACAGAAATCTTTTCAAAAGCTCCTATGATTATCACGGCTCATTGTGAAGATACCAACCTTATAAACGAAAACATAAAAAAATACAAAAAAATATATGGAGATGATCCAAGTATCATATACCACCCTCTCATACGTAATGAAGAAGCTTGTGTAAAATCATCTTCTTGTGCGATAAAACTGGCACGAGAAACAGGAGCACGTTTGCATATTGCCCATATTAGTACAAAACAGGAAACCAATTTATTGGATTCTACTCCTCTTTTAAAAAAACAAATCACTGCAGAAGTTTGTATTTCACATCTTTACTTTACAGACCAAAATTACTTGACACTCGGCACCCGTATAAAATGTAATCCTTCTATAAAATCAGTCTCTGATAGAGATGCTCTCCGTCAAGCAGTAAATGACGGAAAAATCGATACTATAGCTACTGACCATGCGCCTCACTTGTTACGTGAAAAAGAGGGTGGTTGCCTGAAAGCTGCATCTGGAATGCCAATGGTACAATTTTCTTTGATAACCATGCTGGAATTATCGGACGAAGGCATTTTTACTAAAGAAACTATCGTAAAGAAAATGTGTCATGCCCCCGCCGAGTTATTTCAAATAGAAAAGAGAGGATTTCTCCGTAAAGGATATAAAGCCGATTTGGTGTTGGTTAATCGTTTAAAAGAAACATGGATATTAACTAACAAAGAAATTGTTAGCAAATGCAAATGGAGCCCGATGGAAGGACATTCTTACCACTGGAAAATACAACGAACTTTTGTAAATGGTCAAACTATTTATAATGCAAAAAAAGGAAATCCATTTAATGATAAAATATTGGGTGAGCGACTAACTTTTAACAGATAAATAAATATGGAAGCCAGAAAAATAACATATCCTATTCATGAAATAAGCCCTTATATCAATTGGATCTATTTCTTCCATGCATTTGGATTTCCACCTCGTTTTGCACAAATAGCAAATATTCATGGTTGTGATGTTTGTCGTGCATCATGGCTATCCAACTTTCCTAAAGAAGATATCAACAAAGCTGCAGAAGCCATGCAATTGTTTAAAGAAGCAAACCGAATGATAAATCTGCTCGACCGTGACTATAAAGTTTATGGATTATTTCGCCTTTGTCATGTTTACTCAGAAGAAGACGATTTAATAGCAGATAATGTACGTATTCCATTACTCAGGCAACAACACGTAAAAAAAGAAGGAGATCCTTATTTATGTCTCAGTGATTTCGTCAGTCCGGAAAAAGGGAAAAATGATCTTATTAACAATACATTAGGCATCTTTGCTACAACTGTAGATGATGAAATGGAACATTTATACGAAAACGATCCTTACAAACGTATGCTTACTCAAGTAATTGCAGACCGTTTAGCCGAAGCCTGCGCTGAAAAATTGCATGAACAAGTAAGAACGATCTTTTGGGGATATGCACCGGAAGAAAGACTCAGCATAAAAGATTTACATCTTGAAAATTATCAAGGTATACGCCCGGCGGTTGGATATCCCTCCTTACCGGATCAATCGATAAATTTTATTTTAGATTCTTTGATAGGATTCAATAATATCGGAATCCAGCTTACTGAAAATGGTGCTATGCGACCTCATGCCAGTGTAAGTGGACTGATGATGGCACATCATGCCTGTACATATTTCAGTATAGGAGCTATAGATGAAGATCAGGTAAAGAGTTATGCAAAACGAAGAAACAAAAGTATAGAAGAAATAAAAAAATATTTAGCCGCAAATATTAAATAAGAATACAAAAAATGATACAACGAGTCTTTTTATTGCTTTTTTTATTATTAGTATTACCAGACTGGTATATATACACACAATATATTAAAAAGCTAACAAAAAATATTTGGTTAAAAATATCATATTGGATACCATCTTTTATCCTGTTCATCTTTTTATGCCTGATGCTACAGGGGAATAATTTCACCCCTGAAAGAGTACATCTGACAGGATATTATATGATTATTTACTTAATATTAATCGTTCCTAAAGGCATTTTCTGCCTAATATCACTTATTTTTGACTTTCTCCATCTTCTTTGGAAAGGAGCCAAAAAGATTGGATGGATTATCGCTTGTATCGGCGCAGCCTTTTTTTTAGGTATCCTTATCTATGGAACAGTGAAAGGTACCACACATTATCAAGTAAAACAAGTGACATTCAGATCCAATGATATTCCATCCGAGTTCGAAGGATACCGAATAGTACAATTTTCTGATATGCATATCGGAACATTTGGAAAAAATAAGAATATCGTTAAGGATATTGTTAATATCATTAATAATCAGCACGCCGATTTAATTGTATTTACAGGTGACCTGATAAACAATCTTTCAACTGAACTAAACGGATATGAACATATTCTCAATCAACTAAAAGCTAAAGACGGTGTATATTCCGTATTGGGTAACCACGATTACAGCCCTTATTATAAATGGAAAAACAAACGTGATCAACAAGCGAACTTAAAAGATCTTGAAAAACGTGAAGCTAATTTTGGATGGCACCTTTTGAATAATGACCATACATTACTTCATAGAGGAGATACCTGCATTGCCTTGGTCGGTGTTGAAAATGATGGGAGACCTCCTTTCCCGGAAAAAGGAGACTTATTTCTCGCCACTCAAAACACAGAAGGTTTGTTTAAAGTCCTGCTTAGTCACGATCCGACGCATTGGAGACGTAAAGTGCTTCCTACCACAGATATACAACTGACTTTATCAGGACATACTCACGGTATGCAATTTCAATTAGGTAAATTCTCTCCAGCCTCTTTCTTTTATAAGGAATGGGGTGGATTATACATGAATGGAAAACGTGGACTATATGTCAATGTAGGTCTTGGACAAGTAATGATACCTTTCCGTTTTGGAGCATGGCCTGAAATTACAGTCATTACTTTAAGGAGAAAATGAAAAACATTATTTTATATCAAATACCATAACCTTCATGTTTATATGAAAAAAATACTATACAGCATTTATCAAATTGTGATTGCCGCTCCTATTTTTCTAATATTAACTATCCTTACGGCAGTCACTACAATCATCGGTAGTATCTTCAATTCTAGATTTTGGGGGTATTATCCAGGTAAAATATGGTCTATGCTTACTTGTTATTTACTTTTCCTTCCTGTAAAAGTAAAAGGACACAAATATATACATAAGAAAACTTCATATGTATTTGTAGCGAACCACCAAGGAGCATTCGATATTTTTCTGATTTATGGTTTCCTCGGACAAAACTTCAAATGGATGATGAAAAAAGGACTACGCAAAATTCCATTTGTAGGTAAAGCATGTGCTTCTGCAGGTCATATCTATGTAGATAAGTCAAGTCCAAAAAAAATACAAGAAACAATAGAAAAAGCATATTATGTATTACAAGACGGTATGTCACTTGTTGTATTTCCAGAAGGTGCACGTACCTTTACGGGGAAAATGAATCGTTTTAAAAAGGGAGCTTATTTCTTAGCTGATGAATTACAACTACCTGTAGTTCCTCTTACAATTGACGGCTCTTTTAATGTACTTCCACGAACAGGAAAATTAATTAAACGACATTTTTTAAAACTTACAATACACGAGCCCATCTATCCGACGAGCAAAGGTCCTAATAATATCAAAGATTTAATAATTAAATCCTTTGATGTTATAAACAACGATCTGCCTGAAAAATATCAATCTCATTCAGTCATGTAAGTCGGCGCTCCACTAATAGCTATTGACGATTGTTGTTGTGTTTGCGTATTAGGATCGGAAAACTCGTCAACAGGAACAGTTTGTTGCTGTTGTTGCATCCTTCTAAGATTTTCTTGAGCAGCAGACATATAATCCCTTACATAAGAATTATCTCGAAAAGATGCAGGTGCTTTACTCATTATTTCATCTATCTGAGGAGTAAGAATAGGATAAGGATAACCACTACTCAATAACATAAACACACCGGCAGCCAAGACATTATCAAAATTGGAAGTAATAAAATCCGTTTCCATACGTTCGGCTTCACTATTAAGTTTTTTAGCTTCAAGCGTAATACTCTGTTGGATTTCATCAGGGTCCTTACCATCCATAATCA
>CAZKSK010000063.1:0-10634 GCA_964555225.1 uncultured Bacteroides sp. | reverse complement strand
CTGCGTGGTGATATTCACCCTGAGGTTTGGGAATCGTTAGCACATGCTATTAAGTCTGTTGATAGAAATCATTTAATGACATATCATCCATTTGGAAGAACTTCCAGTGCGCAGTTTTTTAATAATTCCGATTGGCTCGATTTTAATATGTTTCAAAGCGGGCATCGTCGTTATGGACAGACGAAAGGAGATGGAGATTTTTCTTCATCGGAAAATGTTGAAGAAGATAACTGGAGATTTGTAGAAAAAGGTTTAGCAATGACTCCGATGAAACCTATTCTTGATGGAGAACCGAGTTACGAAGGTATACCACAAGGTTTGCATGATGTATCTCAACCTCTTTGGAAAGATAATGATGTTCGTCGTTATGCATATTGGTCTGTTTTTGCCGGTTCTTTTGGCCATACTTATGGTAATAATAATATCATGCAATTTGCAAAACCCGGAGTGGGAGGTGCTTATGGTGCAGATGGCGATCAAAAACCTTGGTATAGAGCAATGCGTGATCCCGGTTTTAATCAGATGCATTATTTAAAAAATTTGATATTGAGCTTTCCTTTCTTTGATAGAATTCCTGATCAGAGTGTTATTGCAGGTGAAAATGGTATTAGGTATGATCGTGTTGTAGCAACTAGAGGCACTGATTATTTATTAGTTTATAACTATTCCTGTTGTCCTATGCAGATCGATTTGAAAAAGATTTCCGGAGAAAAGAAGAAGGCGTGGTGGTATGATCCGAAGACAGGTATTTTGGATTATATAGGTGAATTTGAAAATCAAGTTCAAAATTTTAAACACGATGGTGCTTATAGTGATGATCAGGTTTTGATTGCAATAGACTCTTCAAAGAATTATATACAAAAAGAATGGACAGTCTTACCAGATGCCCAACAAAAATGGATTAAATAAATGTAAGACTATGAAGAGAACTGTTATATTGTTTATTGTTTTGAGTTGTTTGTTTATTAATAGCAATGCCTCAAATAAGATTAAGCCTAAAGATATAGGAGTCATCCAATTGCAGGTTGAACAATTGGGAAACCCATTAGGTATAGATGAAAGAAAGCCTCGTTTTAGTTGGATAATCTCATCCATAAAACCTAATGTAATGCAGACAGGTTATCATATACAAGTAGCATCTTCTCTTGATAATTTGAATAGCGATTGTGCAGATTTATGGGATTCGGGTGAAGTAGAAAGTAGTCAAAGTATTTGGGTTTCATATTCCGGTAAAACTTTAAAGAGTAATCAGCGTTGTTATTGGAGAGTAAAATCTTTTACTACTCAAGGGGAAACAGCGTGGAGTTCTCCTGCTGAGTGGTCAATGGGTTTGCTTACTGAAAATGACTGGAAAGGCCAATGGATCGGTTGGGATAAAGTAATGCCCTGGGAGAGTGAAACTCAATGGAGCCGTTTAGGAGCCCGTTATCTGAGAAAAGAGTTTCAAGTTGAAAAACAATTAGTACAGGCTACTTTACATATTTGTGGCTTAGGATTATATGAAGCTTTTATTAATGGAACTAAAGTTGGTAATCAAGTATTAGCTCCTGCTCCTACCGATTATAGAAAAACCGTATTATACAATTCTTTTGATGTGACGTCATTGATTAAGCATAATAATGCAATTGGTATTACATTGGGTAATGGACGTTATTTTGCGATGCGTCAGAAGTATAAGACCTATAAAATAAATACTTTTGGATATCCGAAAATGAGATTGAATCTGATTTTGGAATATTCAGATGGAAGTAAGGAAGTTGTGGCAAGCGATACTTCATGGAAATTGAATTTTGACGGACCTATTCGTAGTAATAATGAATATGATGGTGAAATTTATGATGCGTCAAAAGAATTGGGAGCTTGGACAATGCCGGGTTATAATGATAAAAATTGGGATCCTGTAGAAAGAGTCGGTGCTCCGTATGGAACGTTGCGTGCTGCAATGTCGCCGAACATGAAAGTAATGAGACTTATCAAGCCTGTGAAAATAAATAAGGTAGATGGAAAATATATTCTCGATATGGGGCAGAATATGGCGGGATGGCTACGGATGAATATACATGCAGAAAAAGGAGATACCATACGTTTGCGTTTTGCAGAAACTTTACAAAAAAATGGGAATCTTTACATTGATAACTTACGGGATGCTTTAGTAACAGATACTTATATAGCAAATGGTTCTGAAAACGGAAAATCTTGGGCTCCTAATTTTGTTTATCATGGATTTCGCTATGTAGAAATAAGTGGATATAAAAATCCGATTTTGGATGATTTTATGGGAGAGGTAGTTTATGATGAAATGAAGACTTCAGGAACATTTTCTTGTGATAATGAAATATTAAATCGGATTTATAAAAATGCTTGTTGGGGTATTTGTGATAATTATAAGGGTATTCCTACCGATTGTCCTCAACGGGATGAACGTCAACCATGGCTGGGTGATCGCATAATGGGAGCTTGGGGAGAAAGTTTTGTTTATGAAAACGGACCTTTTTATTCTAAATGGATGAATGATATTCGTGAAGCACAGCGTGAAGATGGGAATATACCGGATGTTGCTCCTGCTTTTTGGAATTATTATTCTGATGATGTGACTTGGCCGTCTGCCTTTTGGTCTATAAATGACATGCTTTATACTCAATACGGAAATGCTAGTTCCATTAGGAAAAACTATCCTGCGATGAAAAAATGGATAGAACATATGATGGAAGAATATATGAATAAAGATTCTATTATCGGTCATGATAAATATGGCGATTGGTGTGTTCCTCCGGAATCATTGGAACTTATACATAGTAAGGATTCGGCTCGTATCACTAATGGAGATCTTATTTCTACCGCCTATTTCATAAAGATATTACAGACTATGAGAAAATTTGCCTCTTTACAGAATCTTTCTTCAGAGGAACATAAATGGAGAGATTTGGAGATTAAGTTTAAAAAATCCTTCAATAAGTCTTTTTTGAATATAAAGGAAGGGACTTCCTTCGTTCCCAGACATATACTTTATCCGGACAGTGTCTTTTATGGAAATAATACAGTAACAGCTAATATTCTTTCATTAGCATTTGGAATTGTTCCTGAAAAATATCGGTGTGATGTAATAAAAAATATTGTTAAAACTATAATAACGGATAACAATGGACATGTCAGTTGCGGAGTAATCGGTATGCAATGGCTTTTGCGAGAGTTATGTCGTGTAGGTCGTGCAGATATAGCCTTCCTTTTAGCTACGAATAATACCTATCCATCTTGGGGATATATGGCCGAGCAAGGAGCAACCACTATATGGGAATTATGGAATGGAAATACAGCTAATCCTGCCATGAATAGTGGCAATCATGTAATGCTTTTGGGAGACTTGTTACCTTTCTGTTATGAAAATTTGGCAGGAATTCGATCCAGTGATAAAATAGGAGAAACAGGATTTAAACATATTATAATGAAACCTGATTTTGAAATACAAGACTTAAGTCAGGTTAATGCTTCTTATGATACTCCTTATGGGTTAGTAAAGAGTCAATGGAAGAAAAATCTTTCTCATCTAGAATGGGATATAACGATACCTTGTAATACAACAGCAGATATTTTCCTGCCGAATAATAAAATAGAACGAGTGATGTCCGGATCTTATCATTATAGTGTTGATATTCCGACAGGTAGTGCAGCTATTCTTAAAAAGGAATTTTTGTATGATAGGACTTCATTTCCTGAATGCCATGCTTCTACTATAGTGGAATTGCCAAATGGAGATTTATTATCGGCATTTTTTGGCGGAACAAAAGAAAAAAATCCAGATTGTTGTATTTGGGTTTGTAGGAAAAGGAAGAAAGCATCAACATGGACAGCTCCTAAAAAAGTTGTAGATGGAATATATTGTGATTTAATACGAACGGCATTTAGTAAATCTGATATTGAAACTGGAGTGAAGAGAAAAGCGTGTTGGAATCCTGTATTGTTTCAGGTTCCAAATGGTGAGTTGCTTTTATTTTATAAGATTGGTTCTAATGTAGCGGATTGGACCGGTTGGTTAGTCCGTTCAAAAGACAATGGAAAAACATGGACTTCTCCAGAGGCTTTGCCACGAGGATTTTTAGGTCCTATTAAGAATAAACCCGAATGGATAGAAGGACATATCCTTTGCCCTTCAAGCACAGAGGTGAATGGATGGAGAGTACATATGGAACGGACCGATAGTAAATGCAAACATTGGGAGATGATAGGTCCATTAGATAGTGAGTTATCTGTTCTTACTCAATTCAGAAAGCAAAAAAATGCAAAAGAAGAGCCAATATACGCTATTCAACCAAGTATTTTGAAATTGGGAAATAACCGATTGCAAATTTTATGTCGGACAAGAAATGCCAATATCTCTACAGCTTATAGTAATGACAATGGACATATTTGGAGTAGGATGGCACTAATGAAGAATCTTCCGAATAATAACTCTGGAATTGATGCTGTTACGTTAAAAGATGGTCGGCATATATTAATTTATAATGATTTTTCTACTCTTGATGGAACTCCAAAGGGACCTCGGAATCCTCTTTGTGTGGCAATTTCCAATGACGGTAAAGTTTGGAAGAAAGTTTTAACATTAGAGAACAGCCCGATAAAAGAATATTCTTATCCTTCCGTTATTCAAAGCAAAGATGGGAAAGTTCATGTGGTTTATACGTGGCGTCGGCAACGAATTGAACATGTTATAATTGATCCGGATAAAATAAAATAAAAAAAAACACTATCGGAATTTTTATAACATAAATCCGATAGCGGTTTTTGGGTGTAAAGAGTTAATTATTTAATTTTTGTCCTGGAAATATTATTTGATATTTTCCACTAAGGTGCATAAAAGCGAATAATCGAAGTAATCCATCATAGTAAGCATCAAAATATCCGTCAGCATAGGGCTCATGTTTTGCTTTCCAAAGTTGGTCTATGAATTCTTTGCTGATATCATGAGTGCATGTCAATGAAACGGCAGCAGTTGTTGCAACCAATCCTATTGAATGTATTAATGCGTCATGAGTACCTCCTGCTTTTAATGGATGTTTTACTTTTGTTCCGTCTACACTATATTGATCTACAAAAGTGTCAATGCCCTTTGAATAGAAAAAATCTTGTATTTTATTTCCATATTTTTGTTGCCATTTTTTGTCGACACATGCCCAAGAATAATCTAAAGCTATATTCATAGGTACTCTCCATGAATCAAAACGGAAATCATCACCCATGTATCCCCATGGCGTTTTCACAGGTGATCCGTCATAGTTACTATTGTCTGGGTTTAATCCGGTAATCGGATTGATTACTTTGTGAAGATATTCTCTGCTTTTTTGTGCACATTCCTTCCAATAGTCAGCTCTATTATCATTAGCCCATCGTGCCCAAACTTCGTAGAATGCAGGTATATGGTAAGAAGGGTCTGTAAATCGATCTCCGCCTCTTGTCGGAACGAAAGTAATTAATTTGTATTTCGGATTAATAAGAGGAGAAACTCCGTCATCTCCATTTTTTTGCATGGAACAGTTTAATATATTTTGCGCTTCTGCCAGATAATTGATTCCAGTATTGTTTCCCCATCTATTGGAAGCAAATATTAGGGATGTTATATAATAAAGTTCACCGTCTGAAGCAGGGCCTTCAGCATTACGTGTTCCATCGATTTTGCAACTCCAGGCAAAATATCCTTTTAACGGACCATCTTGATGCTGCATATATTTTTTACTCCATTTCCAGATGCGATCAAAGATATCTTTTCTATTAAATTGAACGGCAATCATCATACCATAAGACATACCTTCGGTACGGACATCGTGATTTTTAATATCTGATATATAACCTAAAGAATCTTCTGTTTCAAAATAGACTTTATTAGGACCGGTGAAAACGTCATTAAAAACTTCTTGCAATTTTGCATCAATATCTTTTTGTGCGTACCCCATTTCTGCAAATAAGTTACGGTATTTTTTTGTTTCAAACGCTCCTGAATTCCATGGTTTAATGGATTGTGCTGCTTGTGAAAAAAATGTAGCAAACAACAAAGTAATTCCTATTAATTTTAATTTCATAGTTTTAATTTGATTAGATTATTTTAGGCAAATATACATGTTAATAGTCAATCTTTTTTATAAAAATGTTTCCACTCTTTGTATCATTTGTAATTGGAAAGTATTTCTTTGTTACATAAACATTCCAAGAAGTTACATTTTGTATCTAAATCTTCATACTTTCGGGTGGACCTAGAAATGAGGGCTTTAAACCTCCAAAATCAATCATTATTTTTTGAATAACAAGAGCCGGATTTAATGGACGAATACGAAGTGTATGTTCTTTTCTTTGATCACAATGAAGAACAACCTTTGTAGTAATTATATATTCTGCTTGCCATTTTCCTAGTTCTCCCTTATATTTTCCATTGATATTTATGATTTGTTCAGGTCCGTTATCCATACTGACGGCATAACTTAATCCCTTATTTGCATTAAAATTTAATGTTGGAGAAAAACGGATAAAGACGGGAATATCACCACTCCGTTCAGTCTTAAAGTCATATTCCAAATACATGTCTTTCCCTGGGGTAACCGTACATGGTGATGTTGTTATACTAGATAAAGTTCGTCCAAGATTAGGTATGATTATCCACTTGGCATCACTTTCGTGCGAACGAGTGAAATGTTCGGCTTCGATCGATATATATCCATCTTTTTCGATAAATACGGGATGTTCTTTAGTCGTATCCGGAGAAATTACTTGAACTTTGGGCATAATGTTGACTTTAGGATCGAACCAGCTTCTATATCCTATATGTGTTTGGTCCATCATGTGATTCCATTTTCCATTACTCATAATATGATTGTAATAATAAGTAAGCACTGAGTCTCGTTTGAAACAATTTTTTACTTGTTGTGCCCAAAAATTGGCTTCTTTATTTTTAGATTCAGCGGCTTCTTTATTTTTAGCAAGTGCATAATACATATCATACAGATTGGAGCAACTTTGAATAGGGAATAAAACCAATTGATCAAAACAGTCTTTTTGTTCTTTAGGCATCAGGTAGTAAAGCTTGAGTGCCTTTTCACATAATACACTATACTCCTCTTTTACTTGTTGCCATTCATTATAATTCTTTAGACTGTATGTCTTGTCGTTAAGCATTTCCGGAGTTACCCGGCGATTATATTTAGTATAGGCATCTATAAGTTCAGCTGCTTCTTTCGCATATTTTTGGCCAAATTGTTGTCGGCAGAAATTTTCTGTATGTTTAAAAAGATTATTTTCATTATATTTTAATGGATCCCATGCAAGATCAAGAAAGAAGGTTATGGGATATTCCATTGGTTTTAGATCTCCTACATTAACAATCCATATATTTCTTACTCCATAATTATATGCTAGATTCATTTGTTCCCAAGTCCTTTGTATTTGTGTTACATTCAGCCATTTGGAATTTCTGGGTGCACCCACATAGTCAAAATGGTAATACATACCATATCCGCCTTTGCGTGGCTTTGCTGTCAGTTCCGGAAGTTTGCGGACATTACCCCAGTTATCGTCACAGAGCATGAGCGTTATGTCATCCGGGACTCGCATCCCTTTGTCATAATAGTCTTGTACTTCCTTATATAAAGCCCATGATTGTGGCGTTTCAGCTGCCTTTTTCCCTGTGACTTCTTCAATAATACTGCGCTGGTCTTTAACGATCTTTTGTAATAATTTTATGTTGGAATTATCACTCATGGGTTCATCTCCGTCTCCACGCATGCCTACTGTTATTATCGATTCCCAGTTATGACATCTCTCTATTCCTTTTTTCCAGAAACTTCGCAATACTTTACTGTTTTTGGAATAATCCCAGGCTCCTGAACCTTGTCTTTTCCAATCTTGTTGTGCTAAACCCATCGGCTCATGATGTGATGTCCCCATTACAATACCCATTTCATCGGCAAGAGGGCCATTTTTCGGATCATCATCATAAAAAGCATTTCCCCACATGGCCGGCCACATGAAATTTCCTTTTAATCTTAAAATCAGTTCAAAAACTTTTTCGTAAAAATTACTGTTGAATCCGTCAAATGTTGCTTTTGCCCATCCGCTTAATGCCGGAGCTTCATCATTAAGAAAAATACCTCTGTATTTTACGGCCGGCTCATTATCTGTATATTCTCCCGGTTTAATACATATAACTTTTTTTTTCATTACCGGTACATCGGCCCAGTAGTACCATGGCGATACGCCCATTTGGGCGGATAATTCGTAAATACCGTATATGGTTCCTCTTTTATCACTGCCTGCAATAACAACGGCCTCTTCTACATTTTCAAAAGGTTGTTTTATTGTTTTAATAATATATTTTTCCCATTTTCCTTCTAATTCTTTTTTGTCTATTTTGCCGTCTTTTATAAGTTTACGGATAAACGAGCTTTTCTCGATAGATCCTATAATTAATATTTGTTTTTTTGTTAATTGGTTGATTATTTCCGGTTTTTCATCAGTTACTGCTATTGCATCTTTCTGTAAATTTTGTATTGCGCGTAATACTCCTTTATATTCTGAAGAATCAACTAGTATTGGTAATGCATTTCCTTGTCTTATCCAAACGAATCCTTGATTATTTTCCGATATGAATTTTTCACTTGCCATAATAGACATTCCGGATATTATGAATATAAGGAAACAGATTGTTTTATAAAATCTTATTTTCATGGTAAAGGTTTATTATTTCATAAAAGCAAAGTTATTTGTTTTTGTTATATATTTTGTTTTTTGATGTTTCTAAAGTTATAAACCATGTAACAAATTTTATTTTTGAAGATAAAAAGACGAGATTATTTGCACTTGAAGAGTTAAATGTTACTACAAGAAATGTTTATGTTACAATTTTAATTGTCTAATAGAATATAGCAGGATAATTTTGTATTTACAATTCGGAGAAACTTTAAATTATAATTATATGAAAAAATTGTTTTTATTTTTATTTGTTGTTGTGTCTTGTAATTTTGTTTCTGCTCAAAATGCCGATTTATCATCAGTAAAAGCTACAACAACCTTATCCGGATATCAATATCCGCGAATATTACCGGGTAATCGTGTGGAATTTCAAATAAAGGCTCCTAATGCACAGAAAGTGCAATTGGATTTAGGAAAACTTTACGATATGAGTAAAGATGCTAATGGAATATGGAGTGTAATTACCGAACCACAAGGTTCAGGAATACATTATTATAGTATGGTAATTGATGGAGTTTCCGTTGCAGATCCTGCAAGTGAATCTTTTTTTGGGTGCAGCCGAATGATGAGTTGTGTGGAAGTTCCTTATGAACAGAATACTACTCAATATAACATAAAGAATGTTCCTCATGGAGATGTTCGTACTGTTCGCTATTTTTCTAATGTTACTAATTCTTGGAGAATTATGTATGTTTATACTCCTGCCGATTATGACAAAAATATATCTAAAAAGTATCCAGTTCTTTATATTATTCATGGTGGAGGCGAAGACGCCCGTGGATGGGTCCAGCAGGGACGTACGGATATTATCCTTGATAATCTGGCTGCTGAAGGCAAGGTTGTTCCTATGTTGGTAGTGAGCCTTGATGCTAATATAAGTGGTTTTGATAATGTAGAAAAGGAAATTATGGATAATGTAGTTCCTTTTGTTGAAAAAAAATTTCGTGTAGATGCGAGAGCTGATAAAAGGGCTTTAGCCGGATTGTCATTGGGAGGCATGTATACCTTGTATGTAGGAATACCTCATACTGATTTCTTTCATTATTTAGGAGTTTTTAGTTCTGGTTGGTTTGCACAAAACAATTCTTTTATGAATCTTAGTAAAGAGAGAGAAGGCAATTATGATTATATGAAAGCGAATGTTGATAAGATTAATCATAATTTGAAGCTTTTTTGGATTTCACAGGGAGGGAAAGAGGATATAGCCTATCAAAATTGTCAAATTATGAATGAGAAAATAAAACAATTTGGAATTAAGTATAAATACTATGAATCATTGTCTGGAGGCCATACGTGGCCGGTTTGGCGTGAAGATCTTTTCTTGTTTGCCCCTCATTTATTTAAATAATACTGTTATGAAAAAGTCTCTTTTATTTTTGATTGGTATAGGTCTGGTAATAGCTATAAAGGCTCAAAATCCTATTATTCATGATCAATTTACGGCTGATCCTTCGGCTAGAGTTTTTGAGGGGAAAGTATATCTTTATCCTTCACATGATATTCCAGCTCCAGCCGGTTTCCCTCGTAAAGATTGGTTCTGCATGGAAGATTATCATGTTTTTTCTTCAGAGAATCTTACGTCATGGAAAGATCATGGAGTTATTCTTAGTCAGGAAAAAGTACCTTGGGGTAATCCCAAAGCATATGCCATGTGGGCTCCCGATTGTATTTATCGTAATGGAAAATATTATTTCTTTTATCCTGCAACGCCGAAAGATTTTAAGATGGGAAGTATCGGTGTTGCTATTGCCGACAAACCATATGGTCCGTTCAAACCTGAGGTTACTCCTATTAAAGGTTCACGTGGTATCGACCCTTGTCCATTTATTGATAAGGATGGGCAGGCTTATTTGTATTGGGCCGGAGGAAATATTTATGTTGCCAAGCTAAAAGAAAACATGATA
>CAZKSK010000062.1:0-10879 GCA_964555225.1 uncultured Bacteroides sp. | reverse complement strand
CGGAGCGATCTCCACAGAACCCGTAATCACATGGATTTCCGTCCGGATACCGTTCTTATCCATAAAATCCTTCAAAATACCCGGATAGGAAGTAGCGATTTTCTTTCCCTCGAACCATTTCAGTCCTTCATATTTCTCAACTTTGGGAATGGCCAGGGAAAGTCTGCATTTACTGAATCCCAACCGTTTCACGATTGAAGCATCCTCTTTTCTTTCCACATATTCGTTTTCTCCCACGATTCCCAAATCGGCTACTCCGCTCGCTACGGACTGAGGAATGTCATCATCACGAAGAAACAGCACCTCGATGGGGAAATTAGACGATTGAACCAGCAAGGTTCTTTTAATGGAACTCAACTTGATATCGGCTTCCTCAAAAAGCGCCATCGTCTCTTCATACAGACGACCTTTGGATTGCACTGCGATTCTTAACATACGTTTTCTTTGTATTTTATGATTGTTTGATTGCAAATAAAAAAGGCCCACCTTCATCGGCGAGCCTTCTCATTATATATCTTGGTAATTTAGCTACATAACATCTTCGCCCACCGATTTAGTCGTTAGGATAATGATGATGATGCAGAGAAACAAGTACCATATATTCTTCTTTTAAATTCTTCGCAAAAGTATGGTAATAATTTTAAATACGCAAATAAAACTACTAAAAACTTTCAAATTATTTAAAAAGGAAGCATTTCTTCTCTCTCGGCTTCGCAACCGTGAAACTCCATGTCTTCTTCGGATTTCTCTCTGGAGAAGGTGAAATACGTACATGTAGCCTTCGTGCAAAGTTCCTCATTGGCATTGTAAAGCAAAGCCTCCAAAATAATAATATTTCTTTTCTTTTCCACGATACGGGCTTTCAGCTTGATATACGGATCGGTTGTCATGACGGGTTTCATATAACGGGTTTCCATTTTGGACGTCACCCCCGTAGTCTGGAGTTTCCGAACAATCACCCAGGCACATATTTCATCAAGCAAGACGGCCTGGATTCCTCCATGCAAAGTATCGATCCAGCCCTGGTATTTCGGTTCGGGTTTCCACAGACTCACCACATCGTCCCCGTCTTCATAGAATTCCATGTGAACGCCCGCTTCATTCTCCGGACTGCAACCGAAACAATAATATCCTTTCTTTCCCAACCAGGGATTAATTATTTTTCTCATTTTCAACCTTTCCTTAAAATGAATAATCTACACATGCACGATCTTTTTTGGCATCTTTCAACAATGAAGCGGCGGCTACATGATCGGGATGTACGGAATAGGCCTTCACATCTTCCAGCGTATCGAACTCGCTTTCCAGACAGATATCCCATTTTTCCGCCGGATTCATATTCAATCCTACATAGATTTTCCGAATGGTACCGATCTTTTTCGGTAATGCCTCGATAGCCTGTTTAAAGGCCTTTCCTACTCTTTCCTTTTCTTCGGGGGCAAGTGTTTCCCTCAATTGAAAAAGTACGATATGTTTAACCATAATACAAATTATTAAATGAACAAAACCGTTTTTTCAGCAAATATACTTATATTTGCATGGAATGCGAAGAGTGGTTCCATTCTCCGCTACTGCAAAGTTACAAAACTTCAACCAATTCAAAACAAAAAATATGATAATAATTGGTATAGCCGGCGGAACAGGATCCGGAAAAACCACCGTAGTCAAGAAGATAGTAGAAAGCTTGCCCAAAGAAGAAGTCATCGTCATTCCTCAGGATTCTTATTACAAAGACAGCAGCCATGTTCCGGTGGAGGAACGACAGTCAATCAACTTCGATCATCCCGATGCATTCGACTGGAAACTTCTTTACGAACAGATAGACCAACTGAAAAACGGGCACAGTATAGAACAGCCCACCTATTCCTATTTGACTTGTACGCGACAGGCCGAAACCATTCACATCGATCCCAAAGAGGTAGTTATCATAGAAGGAATCCTTGTTTTGTGCAATGCGCATCTGAGAAAACTCATGGACCTGAAAATATTTGTAGACGCCGATCCCGACGAACGGCTGATCCGGGTTATCGAGCGCGATACCCTTGAAAGAGGAAGGACCGCACAGGCTGTTATGGATCGATATATGCGCGTATTGAAACCCATGCATCTGGAATTTATAGAACCGACCAAAAGATATGCCGACCTGATTATTCCTCAAGGAGGAAATAACCACAAGGCGATCAACATTGTAAAAACCTATATTGAGAAAATTCTAAGCACAAAAAGTTTACAACGCCGCCCATGAAAATCGGGAAAACCGTCATAGTATCCGCTCTCTTTCTTCTCGCTCTGATACTGATTATCTGGAGTGGAAAAGGATGCCGTTCTTCCCACAAAATTGTAGAAAAGGATTCCACGGCAGACCTGCAGAAAATAAAAACGCGGGGCGAACTGGTGGTATTGACGATGTACGGTCCGACTTCTTATTTTAATTACCGGGATGAAATGATGGGTTTTCAATATGAACTGAGTAAGCAATTCGCACAATTTCTGGGAGTGAAACTGACCGTTAAAGTAGCTCCGAATGTTCAGGAAATGCGAAAAATGTTGTTGAGAGGTGAAGGTGACTTGATCGCCTATACACTGCCCATCAACAAAATAAGACAGGATTCCCTGCTGTATTGCGGAGAGGAAATCATCACCCATCAGGTTCTTGTACAGAAAAAAGGGAAAGGCCTTCTTACCGATGTGACTCAACTAATAGGCAAAAATGTTTATGCAAAACCCGGGAAATTCATACAACGGCTGAATAATCTGGATAAGGAACTGGGAGGCGGTATCCATATCCACGAAGTGAAAGATGATAACCTGTCGGCCGAAGACCTGATCCTGAGAGTTTCCGAAGATTCCATTTCATACACGGTTTGTGAAAACGACCTGGCCCAACTGAACAGTACCTATTACAATAATCTGGATGTCAGTCTGGCCATCAGTTTCGACCAGCGTTCCTCCTGGGCGGTGAGAAAAGACGAGCCGACACTGGCAAAGACAGCCGACAAGTGGTATCGGGAGAACGTGAAATCGGAACAATACATGGAAAGCGCCAAACGATACTTTGAGCAGAACAAGTCCATCATGGCCAATAATGTGATGCTGAACCCCAAAACAGGTAAAATATCCGAATTTGACCATTTGTTCAAAAAATATGCCCATGAGAAAAACATAGACTGGAGACTTCTGGCTTCCATCGCCTATCAGGAATCGAACTTCAATCCGAAAGTGGTTTCATGGTCGGGAGCCAAAGGGCTGATGCAACTGATGCCCCGTACGGCGCGACTTGTGGGTATTCCTCCGGGTAAGGAAACAAATCCTACGGAGAGCATCAAGGGTGCCATCAAATATTTGGACCTGATGAACAAAAACTTCAATGACATAGCCAATCTGGGAGAACGCATGAATTTTATCCTGGCTGCTTATAATGCCGGAATCGGTCATATTCGTGATGCCATGGCTCTGGCTCAGAAATACGGACATGACAAAGACGTGTGGACAAACAGTGTAGATCACTTCATCCTCCTGAAAAGCAATGAAGAATACTACAGTGACCCGGTATGTAAAAACGGTTATTTCAGAGGACGCGAGACTTATGACTTTGTACGCCAGGTGAAGTCGCGGTTCGAATTTTACAAAAGACATGTGAAAAGATGAATGACGGAGAAGAATATTTCAGTGAAATCCTAATCTGTCATTCCGCCCATATTTCTTATAAGGAGAAATATTCCCGTTACTACCTTCTGCTTGACAGACTTTGCAAGGAACTGACCCAATATTACGCGGTCTCTTATACGAATCTGTTCGGCAGGCTCTATGCGGTGTGTAAACAAACCCGCTACAACAGTACTCCCATAGAAGTATTCAGAATTCATGCCAAACAAATTCAAAGAGATGAATATTCACCGACGGAAGAAGATTATCTTTATGATTTGAAGGCTTTGTGTGAAGCCGTGGCCCATTTTACGGACAGTACCGTTCCGGCTCATCTGGGAACTTTCCTCCCGTCCCACTGGAGAGGACTTCCGGGAAAGACAAGCTACGAGAAAGGAGTCAAAAGGGTACGTCTCATCGTAGATCGTTGGAATGAACGGTATATATGGGGATTCGACGAAGAACGACCTTCCGCCGAAGCCTTGGCTGTGGATTATACCTTGCAGGAAGCATTTGCCGATATCGGTGAACTCTTGAAACCCGGTATGCAGATCAACCTGCTTTCCGTGACAACGGACGATGCGGGTATTCTCTATCCTGAAATCATCGTACTCTACCCTGACTTTCTGATTGACATCAGCGCTCTGTCGGCCTGTTTCATGAACTACGGAAACACTCCGCTCACCTACCTTGCCAATAAGTTCAAACCGGTTGAAAATACCTATCACATTCTATTGGGAAATGCCGCCAACCAGTTCCTCGACGATTGTGTAAACGAACAGCCCGACCAACCGGCTACCTACGAAAAATCCATACAAAAAGCCTTTCGGAATGATCTTCTCAACTATTGTACATGTGCCGGGATAGATGCGTCCTATTTCAAGGAAGCACAAAGACAATTCGGAGAAATGAAATGGAAGATAAAGGAGATCATAGAAGCGCCGGACTGCCAGATAGACAAAAGCGGAGCCATGCTGGAACCTTCCTTTATCTGTGAGAGTCTCGGGTTACAGGGACGTATGGACTTCTTGCAATGTGATTTCCGTCACCTGATCGAATTAAAATCGGGGAAGGCGGAAACGTTCAACGGGCCCATCCGTCCGAAAAGCAGCCATCAGATACAGGTTGCCTTATACAAGGAAATTCTGTATTACAACATGGATGTCCCCCGTAATCATGTAACGGCAAATCTGTACTATTCCAAGCATAACATGCTCTTCGGGGAACGATGCAGCAAAATACAGATTCAAAATGCCATACGCCTCCGCAATCAAATCGTCGCACAGGAGATCAGATTGAAAAACGGAGAAGAAAAGGATATTCTGAACGTGATAAATGCCGATGATTTCAATACCGCAGGAGATACGGGCGCCTTATGGCGCAATTACCAACAACCGCAGCTCTCCGCTTTTCTGAAGCCTTTCCATGAGATGACCGACTTGGAATCGGATTATTTCTATACGTTCCTCGGTTTTGTGGAAAGGGAACAATTCTTAAGCAAGACCGGTGACGACAAGCCCGATACAAGTCATGGGTTCGCGGATTTATGGGATGCAAGTACGGACATCAAACAAAATAACGGAAACATTCTCATCGATATGAAAATCGGATCTTTCACCCTAAAAGAAGGTATAGAAAAGATTCATTTTCTCCTACCTGAATATGATGAAAGCTTTCTTCCGAATTTTCGGAAAGGGGATATCGTACTCTTCTATGAAAGGAATTTTCCGACCGACAATGCAACCAACAAACAGGTATTCCGTTGCAATGTGGAAAGCGTGGACAGTAAACAGCTCACGTTGCTCCTTCGTCACAAACAAAGAAACGCCAAGGTTTTTCCGATGGACAGCCTTTATGCCGTGGAACATGACTACATGGATGCTTCATACACGAACCTATACAAGGGATTGTATTCGTTCCTCACCACAAACGAGCAAAGGAAAGCCCTGATTCTGGGACAAAGGGAACCTCGTATAAATAAGGAACTTCATCTTAACGGGAACTATGAGAACGAGCAGATGAACCGGATCGTGCTGCAAGCCAAACAGGCCGAAGATTATTTTCTGCTGACAGGTCCTCCGGGATCGGGAAAGACATCGGTGGCCCTGAAGTCGATGGTTGAGGAATTTATATCCGAAGGTGAATCGGATCTATTGCTTCTCTCCTATACCAACCGGGCCGTGGATGAAATCTGCCAGATGCTTGAAACCATTCAACCGCAACCGCAATATATCCGCATAGGCAGCTCCTTATCCTGTGACGGGCGATTCGAGAGCCATCTTCTGCAACGTTTCGGCGAACAATACGGAAGGCGTTCGGAAATCATTGAAGCACTGTCGGAAATCCATATTATCGTCGGCACCACATCCGCCGTGAGCAGCAAACCGGAACTGTTCCGCCTGAAACATTTCCATACGGCCATAGTAGATGAAGCATCCCAGATCTTGGAGCCACAACTGCTTGACCTACTTTGCGCTACCCAACAAACACGCGACAGGAAAAATCTTTGCGCCATCGACAAATTTATTTTTGTGGGTGATCCCAAACAACTTCCCGCCGTAGTTCTCCAAGAAAACAGTTCGGCGGTTTCCAACGGCAATTTGCAGAAAATAGGAATATACGACTGCCGGAACTCACTCTTCGAACGCCTATATACTCTGAACAAACTTGCTCCCAAAGAAGGTGTTGCAGACATGCTGCACAAACAGGGAAGGATGCATCCTGCCGTAGGAAATTTTGCAAATACCTATTTTTATAACAGTATGCTGGAACCGATCCCGTTGCGCCACCAGATTTCCGGAATAGAATTTACGAAATATGAAAAAGAAGACATCTATGAAAGTGTTGTGGCAACAAGGCGCACGGCTTTTATCGAGACAGTTTCTCCTCCCGTGGAAGATTCCAATAAAGTGAACAGACCGGAAGCGGAAGAAGTGGCAAAATACGTAGAAGCCATCTACCATTTATGTAGGAAAAACGACTCGCCCTTCAATCCGGAACAAAGAATCGGAATTATAGTACCGTTCCGCAACCAGATAGCCATGATTGCAAAGGCTTTAAAACAAAAGGGGATTCCCGAATATGAGAAAATAACCATCGACACGGTGGAACGCTACCAGGGCAGTCAGCGCGACATCATCCTGTATTCCACGACAATCAATCAGCGGTACCAGTTGGACATTCTCTCCGCTCCCGTAGAAATAGACGGAACACTCGTAGACCGCAAGATGAACGTGGCCGTTACCCGGGCACGCAAGCAATTATTCGTATTCGGAAATTCGGAATTGTTGAGTCATCAGACACTTTACGGGAAACTGATTGAAGAACTTTCAAAAGACAGCAACTAAAACAGTTTCAATTTGTTTTTACGAGCCTCCTCAATAGAAACGGTTTCCACTTTCTTTTCTTGATGTGCATTACGAAGTTCTTCATATTCCTTATTCGTTTCCGCTATAAATTCATCGCGCTGGGAAGGATTTAAAAGCTTAGCCGCTACCAAAGCATTCTGTGAAGCATCTTTCAGGTGAACGACCGGTCCGTCATACACAGGAGCTATCTTCAAAGCCGTATGCAGTTTGCTGGTGGTTGCCCCTCCTATCATGATCGGTATATTCAAACCGGCTTTTTTCAATTCCACGGCTACATGGGCCATCTCCTCCAAAGAAGGCGTAATCAGACCGCTTAAACCGATAATATCGACTTTCTCCTCGATAGCTTTCTGCACAATGGTTTCGGGAGGAACCATAACGCCCAGATCGATGATCTCATAATTGTTGCAAGCCATGACTACCGATACGATATTCTTGCCGATATCATGCACATCTCCTTTCACGGTAGCTAAAAGTACTTTTCCCGCCGAATGGATGCCCTCGACTTTTTCTTCTTCGATAAACGGTTGCAAAATAGCGACTGCCCGCTTCATAGTTCGGGCTGTTTTCACTACTTGCGGAAGAAACATCTTCCCTTCACCGAACATCTTGCCTACACGATTCATTCCCGTCATCAAAGGGCCTTCAATAATATCGACTGCTTTCGCATAGACTTTTCTCGCTTCAGCCAAGTCGTCTTCCAGATAATCACTGACGCCCTTTATCAGAGCCTGTTGGAGACGTTCATCCAAAACCGCACCATCATGCCAATTCGCCTGTTTGGTTTCCGTCGGAGTTCCTTTTGCAGAAACGGTTTCTTTCAGTTGTTGGGCTTTTTCAATAAGTCGCTCGGACGCATCTTCCCGTCGGTTAAGCACCACATCTTCTATACATTCCAACATGTCCGCGGGTATATCACTGTAAAGGACCGAAGTTGCCGGATTCACAATGCCGAAATCCATACCTTGCTGAATGGCATGATAAAGAAAGACCGCATGCATGGCCTCACGGATATAATTGTTCCCGCGAAAAGAAAAAGACAGATTGCTCACTCCACCGCTGACATGTGCGCCCGGCAGATTTTTCTTAATCCATCCTGCAGCACGGATAAAATCGACTGCATAATTATCATGTTCCGACATACCGGTAGCGATAGCCAATACATTCGGATCGAAGATGATATCATTCGGACAAAAACCGACTTTGTCGACCAGCAGATGGTATGCTCTTTCACACACGTGGATGCGTCGTTCGTAAGTGGAAGCCTGTCCCTGTTCATCAAATGCCATAACCACGACCGCCGCTCCAAGGTTCTGTACCTCACGGGCATGTTCCAAAAATGTTTCTTCCCCCTCTTTTAAGGAAATGGAATTCACAATGGATTTTCCCTGTACACATTTCAGTCCGGAACGAATCACTTCCCATTTGGAAGAGTCTATCATGACAGGTACACGGGCTATATCGGGTTCCGACGCTATCAGATTCAGGAAATTGACCATTTCCTTTTCCGCATCGAGCAAACCGTCATCCATATTGATATCTAGCACCAAAGCCCCATCCTCAACCTGTTTGCGGGCAATGCCCAATGCTTCTTCATAGTTCTTTTCATTGATAAGTCGAAGAAATTTCCTTGAGCCTGCAACATTACAGCGTTCACCCACATTCACGAAATTGATTTCGGGCGTAATATCCAGTAATTCCAATCCGGAAAGCCACGTAGTAGGTGAAACAGGTACCGGAACATGCGGCTTGGCATCTTTCACCAACGCAGCATATCGAGCGATATGTTCATCTGTCGTTCCACAGCAACCTCCTACAATATTTACCAAACCTTCCTCTATATATTCCTTGATTTCTCCTGCCATGATATCGGGCGTCTGATCATATTGTCCCATACTGTCGGGCAAGCCCGCATTGGGATAAGCCGAGATATAATAAGGAGCTTTCGAAGCCATCACATTCAAATATGACTTGAGCTGCTTGGCGCCGAAAGAACAGTTTAGGCCTACAGAAAAAGGATGCGCATGCCGGATAGAAGCCAGAAAAGCTTCCAATGTTTGACCGGAAAGTGTTCGACCGGCCGAATCGGAAATCGTAACAGAAAGCATGAGAGGTATGTCCTTTCCGCTTTCTTTCATGACTCTTCGTGCAGCATAAATGGCAGCTTTTGCATTAAGAGTATCGAAAATAGTCTCTACTAGTAACGCGTCTACACCTCCATCGACAAGACCCTGCATCTGCTCCGTATAAGCATCTGCCAACTCATCAAAGGTAAGAGAACGAAAAGCCGGATTATTGACATCAGGACTCATCGAACAGGTTTTGTTTGTAGGCCCCACCGAACCTGCCACAAATCTCGGTTTATCCGGATTCTTTGCCGTATATTCATCGGCCAGGTTTCTTGCCAGTCGTGCTCCTTCCAGATTCATTTCCCTGCAATAGTCTTCCATATGATAATCCGTCATGGATATGCGATTGGCATTGAACGTATTCGTCTCAATGATATCAGCTCCCGCCTCCAGATATCTGCGATGGATATCACAAACGACACCCGGTTGAGTCAGACACAAAAGATCATTATTACCCTTCATCTGACCGGGCATATCAACAAAGCGTTTTCCACGGAAATCGGATTCGCTCAGATGAAAACTCTGAATCATGGTTCCGATAGCTCCGTCCAATACTAAGATCCTTTTCTCTACAAGTTGTGACAGCATCTGTTGCATAACAGAAATTTTTGAAATGAAAATTTTATTTTTTAAACATGCGATCCATTTCCCGACGATCGGCCTTTTCCTTCAAAGCTTCCCTTTTATCGTATTCCTTCTTACCCTTGGCAAGGGCAATGACCATTTTTGCCAACCCTTTTTCATTGATAAACAAACGTGTAGGTACAATGGTAAAACCCGTTTCACGGGTTCCCCGCTGAAGTTTGACTAGTTCTTTTTTCGTCAGAAGAAGTTTACGGTCCCGACGTGCATTATGATTATTATAGGAACCATAAAAATATTCGGAGACATGCATGTTCTTCACCCATAATTCTCCATTGGAGAAGAAGCAGAAAGTATCTACCAAACTGGCTTTACCCAAGCGGATTGATTTAATTTCAGTACCGGTGAGTACAATACCGGCCGTATAGGTATCGATAAATTCATAATCGAAAGACGCCCGTTTATTTTTAATGTTGATATGTTTTGAGTTATCCTGCATGAAGTATTATCGTAACAGATTCGACAATAATTTAAATATGATTGATATGAGAGCCGGTGAAATCAGAATAACGGCAGATGCCATCAACGTATAGGAAAGCATCTTTTTCTCAGGAACTTTCATGATTCTTGATGAACCTTCCCACACAATAAATATAGTGTAAAATTGCAAAAGAAGTTTCAAGATAAAGAAATCAGGAAGGAGTCCCAGTATAATATCAAGCAAAAAGATCACCACCATGGAATAGCCGACTAGAGTCTGACAAAGAGGAAGTTCCGTCTTATCTCTTCCGAGAAAATGCTGTCCGAAATAATTTACTACCGACGATGAAATGAAAAAACCGCCGAATAAGGCAATGAACAAACGCGCACATTCCATCATGGCTGTTTGATAACACTGCGCGCTAAAACCCATATTAATAATGGTCCCGACAAAGACCACCATCCCGCATAAACCAATCATAGGATAAACAAAAGTAACCGCTACATTTTGTTCATCCTTATCTAAATTAATTTCCTCCCAGGCCTTAGCCGGAGAGGAAATCAGTAATATAGTTTTGTGTATTAATCCTTTGGAATTCACTCTTAATTAATCGTATAATCGTACGAATACGTTTTTTCATCACTACCAGACATATCTACACCTGTAGAATTCTG
>CAZKSK010000061.1:0-10953 GCA_964555225.1 uncultured Bacteroides sp. | reverse complement strand
TGGTGCCTTGCGCATCTCAACTACTGGACAATAACAATACTTATGGCTATTGAAAGTTCCTTTATTCCACTTCCATCGGAACTTGTGATTACTCCTGCTGCATACAAAGCCGCAGAAGGAGGACTTAACGTCTATCTAGTTGTTCTTTTCGGTACAATTGGGGCTGATATAGGAAGTCTCGTCAATTACTACATCGCATACTTCATCGGCAGACCTTTATTCTATAAATTCGCAAACAGTAAAATGGGTCATCTTTTTATGCTTAGCGGAGATAAACTGGATCATGCCGAAGAATATTTCTATAAACACGGTTCCATATCTATTTTCATAGGTCGACTTATACCGGCTGTCCGCCATTTGATATCCATACCGGCCGGCCTTTCAAAAATGCGTATCGGAACATTTATACTCTACACTACTTTAGGAGCAGGATTATGGAATATTATTCTAGCTTCCATAGGTTATTATTTTCAATCTCAAATGCCTGAAAAAGAACTAATGGGATATGTAATGATATATAGCGAAGAATTCAAGGTATGGATCCTCTCTATTCTTGCCATCTGTGTGATATTAGTTGTCGGACACATCATTAGAAAAAGACATGCCGCTAAAAAAGTATAAACGGATTCAATCTAACTCCTACTTATTTGCAATCCTTTATCTGAAAGTTCCATATCAACAAAACGGGCATTCGGATTCATAGGGTTGGATTGAAGAATAACTTTAATTTTTGCTGCCGCTTCCCCATCCTTAGCCACCATATAGAGAAATCCGCCTCCTCCGGCACCGGGTAACTTATATCCGAAGCAATAATCTCGTATCATGCGGATAATAGTTTCCACGCTTTGAGGATTTGTGCCCGAATCGAGGCGTTTGTTCTGTTCCCATGTCTTACCTATCAATCGTCCCATTTCTTCAAAACGATTACATTGAATGGCGTTATATAGTTCAAGAGCATGATTCTTCATTTCGCCAAGTAATTGCAAATGTTCGGTAGAATTCAAGAAAATACTTCTCACGATCTCAGCCAAAATGCCTTTTGCCACACGTGTAATGCCTGTATAATATAATAAATGACATTTCTTGTATTCCGGCTCAGTGTAAAGATAATCGGGTAACCAACGTACCAATGGAATTTGACTAAAATTCGCTGTTGTCTGCAATAATTTTATTCCGTGTAGTACACCGCCATATTGATCTTGCCAACCACCTCCGGTCGTCAACATCTGTTCCAACACCAACGTTCTGACACAAATCTCATTTTTATCCCATGATAAACCGCAAAAATCAGACAATGTACCCAATACTGTCGACGCCAAAATGGAACTTGTTCCCAATCCGGAACCGGCAGGTACTGCCGAAAGCAGAGTAACTTCTATTCCTGACCCGAAACTTTGAAGCTGTTCTTCCAACGAATGATACTTTTCCACTGCAAAATCCGGAAGGAAACCGGCCATGGCAAGTGCCGCTTTAGGTATGGAGAAAGGTGAACCTACCTTATTAAATGCAGCAAGTTCTTCATAGGTCCTAACCACTTCCATAGCACCCAAATCAATAGAACGCAAGATGATCAGAAAATCCTTACTCGGTTTCACATAAGTCTGCAAAGGAGGCTGTCCATTCAATTCGATAGCAAGATTTACCACATTACCTCCCTCACTCAAACAATACGGCGGAGTATCCGTCCATCCTCCCGCCAAATCGATGCGGACGGGACTACGTCCCCAAACTATTTGATCGGCATATACATCCCGATGAGGCTGTTGCTTATTTGCAATTATAGAAGAAATCAAACCTTCACGTAATAAAGCAAAAGCTCTATCACTGTCTTCCAGAGAAGGCTCTCTCCTCAATCTATGAAGTTCAGAGCGAAACATACTGTCACTTGCACGTATTATCAAAGGTGCATTTTCCTTCATAGGTGCCGGCATCGAAATGTCCATCTTGGCAAATTCGTTGGCAGCATCCTTCAAATTTAACTGATAAAAAACACTATGCTCATAATTTCCGGCTATTGCATTCCAGTTTTTTGCACGGTAAAATTCTCTCTGTCTGTAAAGTCGCTGCATATTTGCACATGTAGAAATCTCATCGGCGCTTATTCTGCGACTCCTTAACCATATATCTTTCCCTTCCTGATCATTCGGTTCCGATGTCATCCATCGAATCACCTTTCCCAGATCGGCAACATTTTCACAAATAGGAAATATTCTTGCCGTTTGCATGTCCTCATAACCTTCTATATCATTTGGATAGATATTCCTGCAAACAGCCCAATCCACGAAAGCTTCCTGCATATATACCGTACCCGGATTATCCAAAGCACCCCGGAAGGCATCATCATACCCGTAAGGACGAGCTACATAACCATTCTCATCGATCGGAACGACATCAATACATGTACCCGAAAGAAGATTCAATACCCAGTCATTTTCTGGTACTCCCGTTATTACATGCCGATGTGAAAGATGCCAGTTCTTATTCACATAGCTGTTTTCAATCCAGACTTCCGAATTCTCTTCGGTAAAAGAGATCTGTACTTCCGCATTTTGAGTAAAGATACAAGGATGTGGCTTCACTCTCAAATGAATAATCTCACGTTGGTCATGTACTAGATTTTGCACCGCCAATGTCGATGAAAGCAACTCTTTCGTAGTTCCGTAATGATAAAATTCACCACCGGGAAGAGGCAATATAGCAACTTTCAACTGTTTGAGTTCCTCGTCGTGCAATCGCGGATGTTCACCTAAAGCACAACCAAAATCAGAATATAAATCATAATATTTACATTGTCCGTTCTCTTCCGAACGTTTCATAAGTAAATTCACAGCTCTGTCACTCAACAGCCACACGCCTATATCCATTAGGAAAAAATGAGTTTGCATCAATTCTGCCATAGTTTCCATACTAGGCTTTTGCAACATATAATCCAATCTATCAGGCATCGTCCGCGAGGAAACAAAAACACCATGATTTTTAGCCAGTTCGGGATTCACCCATAATCCGAAACACACTACATCCGCCTCCGGTATTTCCTGTATAGGCTTTGACGAACGAATGTATACATCACCACTGGCAATGAGTGTATGAAGTGAAGCCGGCGCTTTATGCATGATTTGTTCATAAAGAGGCAGCTGTAGAGAAAGTAAGTTTTGATTTAATTTTTGTCCTCTGGCCCATCTGAAAATAGGTATAGGGGTCAAAATTTTACCGGAAGGTGCATATCCCGGTAATCGCCGACTTTGTCCCCCTGCATGAAGAAGAATACGCTTTTCACAACCGATCCACTTTTGGAAATCATCCTGTCCGTCTGCCTTGCATGCCCCTCTTAACAGCCACGCTGTTCCTCCTCCGGAGCCTAATTTGGATCCGACCGGATCGGAAGTACAAAACCATTCTTTAGGGTCCGCTTCTTCTATTTCATAAAAACAATCCACCAAATTAGGCGGTAGCGATAACAATTTCTTCACACCTTACTAAATTAACAGGACAAATACCATTCATACATTTTTTTTACACCTTCTTCTATATCAATCTGATGATGCCATCCCAAACTATGGAGCTTGGTAACATCCGTCAATTTACGCATGGTGCCGTCAGGCTTCGTCGAATCGAATGTCAATTTGCCTCTATAACCTATTTCCTTGATGATTAAGTCGGCCAATTGTGCAATGGTAAGCTCTTTTCCTGTACCGATATTAATATGACAATTACGTATATCCTTATCTCCCGATTTATAAGTATCTTTAAAATCTACATGTTCCAACACAAAAACACTGGCATCCGCCATTTCCTCACTCCATAAAAATTCTCGAAGAGGTTTACCCGTCCCCCACAGTTTCACTTCAACCGGCGTAATTCCATATTCTGCAAGAACAGACAAAATCTCCGCATTCGTATTTTTTCCGCTGATGCCTTTTACAGGACGCAAATCCATATCCTTACGAACTGCCGTCCAATCATCCTCAAACAAACACTTACCCAGGTGTATTTTCCTGATCATAGCAGGCAATACATGACTGTTCTCCAAATGGAAATTATCATTGGGACCATAAAGATTCGTAGGCATCACGGCAATATAATTTGTCCCGTATTGCAAATCAAAACTCTCGCACATCTTAAGTCCTGCTATCTTTGCTATGGCATAAGGTTCATTGGTATATTCCAACGGAGAAGTTAACAAGGCATCTTCTTTCATCGGCTGTACCGCATCCCGCGGATAAATACAGGTACTACCCAAAAACAGGAGTTTTTTCACATGATGGCGGAAACTCTCTCCTATCACATTCTGCTGGATTTGTAAATTCCGATAAATAAAATCAGCTCTATACAAACTGTTTGCCATGATTCCACCAACATACGCCGCAGCCAGAATTACATATTCCGGCTGTTCTTCATCAAAAAATTTTTTAACTGAGGCTCCATCCTGCAAGTCCAACTCTTTATGTGTCTTGCCCACAAGATTCTCATAACCTTTATTTTGTAAATTTTTCCAAATGGCAGAACCTACCAGTCCATGATGACCGGCAACATATATTTTTGACGATTTATCCATGATAATCAATCCTCCAAATTTGCTTTCATATGTAATTTTTTCACAAAACGCATATCATGTTTAACCATGATTTTAACCAGCTCCCCAAAAGAAGTCTTTTGAGGATTCCATCCAAGTAAAGTACGGGCTTTGGTAGGGTCCCCTAACAACTGTTCTACTTCGGAAGGACGAAAATACTTCGGATCCACTTCAACCAGTACTTTTCCCGTCGATTTATCTATGCCTTTTTCCTCCTGTCCTTTTCCTGTCCATTCAAGTTCTATCCCAAGTTCGGAAAAAGCCAGCGTAGTAAATTCACGTACCGTATGATATTCCCCTGTGGCAATCACAAAATCTTCAGGTCTTTCATATTGCAATATCAGCCACATGCATTCAACATAATCCATGGCATATCCCCAGTCGCGAAGAGAATCAAGATTTCCCAAATATAGTTTTTCCTGAAATCCCTGTTTAATTCGTGCTGCGGCTAACGTAATTTTACGAGTAACGAAAGTTTCTCCCCTTCGCTCCGATTCGTGATTAAACAAAATACCGTTTACGGCAAACATGCCATAACTCTCACGATAATTCTTCACAATCCAGAAACCATATTGTTTAGCCACTCCATAAGGTGAACGCGGATAAAAAGGAGTCGTTTCTTTTTGAGGTACTTCCTGTACCTTACCGAACAATTCCGATGTCGAAGCCTGATAAAACTTTGTTTTCTTTTCCAAGCCTAATATACGAATAGCTTCCAGTATTCGTAATGTACCTACGGCATCCGTTTCAGCCGTATATTCCGGAACATCAAACGAAACTTTCACATGACTTTGAGCTGCCAAATTATAAATCTCGTCCGGTTGTATTTCCTGAATAATCCTTATAAGAGAACTGGAATCCGTCATATCACCGTAATGCAGATTCACCAGTCTGCTCTTTTTCATATCCCTTACCCATTCATCCAAGTAAAGATGCTCAATGCGTCCCGTATTAAATGAAGAAGAACGACGGAGCACGCCATGAATTTCATACCCCTTTTCAATTAAAAACTCGGCCAGAAACGAACCGTCCTGACCTGTTATCCCTGTTATCAATGCAACTTTTTTCATATCTAGTTTATTTAACTATGGTCACTGAATAATTTTATACGTTGTTCTTCAGACAACTTACAAATCAACAATTTATCATCCTTTTCCACGACTATATAGCCGTCAAGACCCTGAATCACGACTTTCTTTTTATGCATTGTATGTACCATACAATTTTTTGTTTCATAGACTTCAATATGATCGCCTATCAAAGCATTATTATAAGCATCGGTTTTACTTAGTTTATGCAGAGAACTCCACGTACCTAAATCACTCCAACCGAAATCTGCCGGCAATACAAAAATTTCCTCGGCTTTTTCCAAAATAGCATAATCTACAGAAATACTTTCACATAAAGGAAAATCTTCATCAATGCATTTTTGCTCCTCATCCGTAAAATAATATTTCAATAAATTCTCAAAGATATTAGCCATAGAAGGCTGATAGATTCTGAAAGAATTCACGATTGTATTTACATTCCAAATAAAAATACCTGCATTCCAATAAAAATTAGGTTTGGATATATACTGTTTTGCAGTATCTATATCCGGCTTTTCCTTAAATGAATCAACTCTATAAATATCTTTATTGGACATAGAAGGCATTGAGAAATCAGCTTCAATATACCCATAACCTGTTTCAGGTCTGTTCGGTTTCATACCTAATGTAACAACAGCATCCGTATTCTTAGTATAATTCATTGCTAAACGGATTACACGCTGAAACTCCGTCACATCAACTACAATATGATCACTTGGAGTAATCACCAAATTTGCCTTTGGGTATCTGGACTTAATTTTCCAACTCACATATGCAATACAAGGTGCAGTATTTCTTCTACAAGGCTCCAGCAGAATATGATCATCATCCAAGTCCGGCAATTGTTCTTTTACCACTTTACGATATTTTTCGGATGAAACAACCCAAACATTTTCCTTTGGAAAAATATCTCCGAATCGTTCCAAGGTGAGTTGGATCAATGTTTTTCCACATCCCAATACATCTATGAATTGTTTAGGATATTCCTTTGTACTCATAGGCCAGAATCTGCTACCTACTCCGCCTGCCATAATTACCAAATGATTACATTCACCCATCATCATAGTTTTTTTGATCGTAAATAATGAGCAAATATATATAAAATAAATCAAAAGAAGTCTCTTTCTTACACAAAAAAAAACGGTTCTCTTTTAGAAAACCGTTTTTTTTCATTCATCTTACATAAATTAGCTATACATATTTACAATTGTTTCATAAAGTTCCTGTTTGCCACTTATTTGTTTCGGTTCGCCATTCTTCTTAGCATAATCAACCAATTCTTCAAGGTTCATTTGTCCCTCCTCAAATTTCTTACCCATGCCGGCATCAAAACTTTCATAACGTTCTTTCAACATCTTTTTATAAGGAGAATTTTCCAATAAGTCGGCTGCACATGCCAAAGCGCGTGCCATAGCATCCATACCGGAAATATGAGCAATAAAGATATCATCAAGATCTGTTGAATTTCTACGGGTTTTGGCATCAAAATTAGTACCTCCCATACCTAGACCGCCGTTACGGATAATCTGCATCCAAGCCTGAATCAATTCGTAATTATCAATCGGGAACTGATCCGTATCCCATCCGTTTTGATTATCACCACGATTGGCATCTATCGAGCCAAGCATGCCGTTATCGACAGCACAAGCCAATTCATGCTCAAAAGTATGTCCTGCAAGTGTAGCATGATTTACCTCTATATTAACCTTGAAATCTTTATCCAGATTATGTGCTTTCAAGAAACCGATAACCGTTTCGGTATCTACATCATACTGATGTTTGGTCGGTTCCATAGGTTTCGGTTCTACCAGAAACACTCCTTTGAAACCTTTTCCACGTGCATAATCGCGTGCAACAGTCAACATTTGTGCCAAATGTTCCTTCTCACGTTTCTGATCGGTATTCAAAAGGCTCATATAACCTTCACGTCCTCCCCAGAATACATAATCGGAACCACCCAGTTCTATTGTTGCATCAAGAGCATTTTTAATCTGTACGGCAGCACGTGCAACAACATCAAAATCAGGATTCGTTGCAGCGCCGTTCATA
The DNA here is from genome assembly GCA_964555225.1 of uncultured Bacteroides sp. Classification (GTDB taxonomy): domain Bacteria; phylum Bacteroidota; class Bacteroidia; order Bacteroidales; family Bacteroidaceae; genus Phocaeicola_A. Next base: position 3,243 of record CAZKSK010000061.1, on the reverse strand, counting down.
TAACGTGCATGTCCAAATACATTTGCCGTTCCCCATAATAATTGAATGCCCGTTTCCTGCTGTTTTTGCTTCAAATATGCAACGATTTCCTTCAAGTTCGATTCATATTTTTCGATACTATCAGCTTCGGCACAAAGATCTATATCATGAAAACAATAGAAATTTATACCTAGTTTTTGCATAATTTCAAAACCTGCATCAGCTTTATTTTTAGCAACTTGAATAGGATCAGAGCTAGAGTTCCAAGGAAATTTTTTTGTTCCAACACCAAACGGATCGCCACCTTCCGCGCCTAAAGTATGCCACCAAGCCATAGCAAAACGCAACCAATCCTTCATTTTCTTTCCCATGACAACTTTTTCTGCATCATAATAATGGAAAGCCATTGGATTTTTACTCTCTTTTCCTTCAAATTTAATTTTTCCTATTTGCGGAAAGTACTCTTTTTTTGTCATAATTTCTTTTTTGTTTAAAAATAAAATAAAAATATTTTAATATCAATTGTTGTTGTCTAAAGTGCATTAACGACACTATTCAAACGCTTTTTCCAAAGTTCATAGGCCGCTAAATATTTATCTTTGTTTGCTAAATCAGGTTCTATCACTTTCAATTTTTCCAAAGTAGCAAAAGCTTCATTATGATCTTTATAAATGCCGGCCCCTATCCCTGCACCCTTTGCTGAACCCACAGAACCATCCGTGTCGTAAAGTTCAATGGTAGCTCCGGTAACTCCTGCCAAAGTTTCACGGAATACAGGACTTAAAAACATATTTGCATTGCCGGCATGAATCATATTTACAGTCATCCCCATTTCCTCCATGATCTCTATACCGTATTTAAAAGAAAAGACAATGCCTTCCTGAGTAGCACGAAATAAATGTTTCTGACCATGAAAATTAAAATTCAATCCGCAAATAGAACAACCCACCTCTTTATTTTCCAAGACTCTCTCGGCTCCATTACCGAAAGGTATCACACTTATACCGTCACTACCTATCGGTGCGCCGGTTGCACTTTCATTCATATCATCATAAGAAAAATCACTGGGTGCTATTTTATGCTTTACCCAGGAATTCAAAATACCGGTCCCATTGATACAAAGCAATACTCCCAAACGGGTTTTATCAACTCTATGATTCACATGTGCAAAAGTGTTTACTCTTGATTTCGGATCATAATTCACCTCTCCCAATACACCATAAACCACACCGGATGTTCCTGCTGTCGAAGCGATCTCTCCCGGATTAAACACATTCAAAGAAAGAGCATTATTTGGCTGATCTCCTGCACGATAAGTAACTGGTATACCTTCTGCCAGGCCAAGTTCTTCGGCGGCGCAGGCTGTCATTCTTCCCTGTTCCGAGAAGGTAGGCTTGATATCAGGTATCATGGATAAATCAAATCCATAATAGTCCATTAACTTCTTATCCACACTATTATTCTTGAAATCCCAGAACATGCCTTCGCTCAATCCGCTTACGGTTGTGCATATCACATCAGTCAACCTCATGGCAATATAATCACCCGGCAGCATAATTTTGTAAATATTCTCATAAATCTCCGGTTCATTCTTTTTTACCCACGCCAGTTTAGACGCTGTAAAATTACCGGGAGAATTCAATAAATGTTCCAAACAATATTTTTCTCCAATTGTTTTGAAAGCTTCATTACCGAAAGGTACGGCCCGGGAATCACACCATATGATCGCAGGGCGCAACACATTATGATTCTTGTCCACACAAACCAACCCATGCATTTGGTAAGAAATACCTATGGCCTTTATATTTTGTGCATCCACTCCGCTTTTTTGCATGACACTCTTTGTCGCATCTTTCAAATAGTTCCACCACATCTGTGGCTCTTGTTCCGCCCAACCCGGATTTTCAGCCATAATGCCTGCCTCCGATTTAGGAAAAAAGTCTGAAGCTACACACTTACCCGTATCTGCATTAATTAAAGAAGCTTTTACGCTTGAACTACCGATGTCATATCCCAATAAAAACATAATAATAGAATTAAAGTTTAACCTCTTGTTTTATTATAAATCACTCTGTCGAAACGATAAAAGCGTGCCGCCCTATGAGCCACAGCTTCTTCTCTTTCATTCAAAGGAATCACGTATTCCATTTTTGCAATTTTCTTGTGAAAATTCCGCACGTCAAAATCACGATTATACACAAGTTCAAATAAAGACCGTAATTGCGAAGCGGTAAATTTACGTGGTAATAAACTAAATAAAACATCAGGCTCAATCGAAGCATAGCTTTTGATATATTCAAGAGCCGATATCACTATTTCATTATGATCAAAAGCCAATTTTCCGACTTCCTTTACCGGCGCCCATTTTGCCTCATAACGTTCACTCAACCGCGTATATTTCCTGTCAATCTTCAACAAGGCCAAATAAGCAATCGTTACAATACGGTTTATTTTGCAGTCCAAGCTATGGAATCTTTCTAACCATCTGGTGTCCTTAGGATCTCTAGTTCTTTCTACTGATCCGAATGCCCGGAATTGCATCATAGATACATTTTTCAAACCCGTCAATTCGGTAAGTACTCTTTTTGCAGCATTATCCAAATCTTCATCTTCATAAATTAAACTTCCGGGAAGTTTATATTCACTCTCCCCTTTCTTTGTCTCCGAATCAATCTGGCTTACCAAAAGGGCTTTTAATTGCTTTCCATCAAAACCTATCAGCACGCAATCCACAGAAATATATGGACTTACAACTCTATTCCGATTGTTTGAAATAATATTCATAGTATTCAACAAGTTGATTTCGTGAGCAAAATAACATACATTTATTCTTATATGCAAGAATTATTTGAAATATTTTTCATGTTATAAAACACTATTCCTCAATAATATAAATATCTTATTAAATACGATAAGAAAAGTTAAAGTTATCGTATTCATTACAATAGATATATGTAAAATATTATGTGTATCCGGTTCATCGCAAAATAACTAATAAAATGAACATTATATAGTTATAGTGAAAAAAAACAAAAATTTGTTTGGTTTCATATTTAAATAAAAGTATTTTTGCAAAATAAATAAGGTAATAAATAAATCTTTATAAAGATAATATTAAGACACATCATCATGAGCATTAAAAAAAAGATATTAATCTTAGACGATAAAGAGACGATAGCAAAGGTCTTGTCTATTTATCTGATGAGTGAATACGACTGCACTTGGTTGCCCGATGGATTACAAGGTGTTAAATGGCTTCAAGAA
>CAZKSK010000060.1:0-10985 GCA_964555225.1 uncultured Bacteroides sp. | reverse complement strand
GTGGAAACTACCTTTCTGTTTAGTCGAAATAATTTTTGAATTTCCGGAATATTTTTTCTTTTATGCTCAAATTAGGCTGGAAATTATCCGATATTTGCATCTTTTCCATTTGTTCTTTCTCTTCTTTGCTAAGTGTTTCAGGAACATAAACGCTTACATTTACAAGCAAATCACCACAACCGCTGCCATAGCCTCTATTTACCGAAGGTAAACCTTTTCCTCGTAGGCGAAGTACTTTTCCCGGTTGAGTTCCCGGCTCAATGTTTACTTTCACTTTTCCTTCTATCGTCGGAATTTCAACTTTTCCGCCTAAAGCAGCTGTCGGTACACTTAAGAGAAGATTATATATTAAATCGTTTTCATCTCGAACCAATTCTTGGTTTGGCTCTTCTTCAACTAAAATCTGAAGATCTCCCGCCACTCCATTATGTTTGCCTGCATTTCCTTTTCCGTTCATAGTGAGAACCATGCCTTCTGCAACTCCTGCAGGGATTTTCACCTCTACGATTTCTTCTCCGTAAACAATTCCTTCACCAGCACATTCTTTACATTTATTCTTGATGATTCTACCTTCACCTCCACATTGGGGACATACGGTTTGCGTTTGCATCATGCCAAAAATACTTTGTTGGGTTTTGATGACGGTTCCGGAACCGTGGCAAGTAGGACAAATTTCCGAACCACCGGAACTTTCGGCACCCGAACCATGACAATGGGAACAAGTTACATATTTCTTGAGTTTGAATTTTTTTTCAACTCCGGTAGATATTTCCTTAAGATTCAGTTTTACTTTCACACGAAGATCGGACCCTCGGAATTTTCGCTGTTGTCTTTGACCGCCACCGCCGAATCCGCTAAAGCCGCCGAATCCACCTCCATGACCTCCAAAAATATCGCCAAACATGGAGAAGATATCATCCATGGACATTCCGGCACCACTAAAACCTCCGTCAAATCCTCCGGACGCTCCGCTTACACCACCGAATCCGAACTGGTCATAACGTGCACGTTTGTCCGGATTACTCAGAATTTCATAAGCTTCCGCAGCCTCTTTAAATTTTTCTTCAGCATTTTTATCACCCGGGTTTTTATCAGGATGATATTGTATGGCTTTTTTGCGGTAGGCTTTTTTTATCTCATCGGCTGTTGCGTTTTTGCTAACTTCCAGCACTTCATAATAATCTCTTTTTTCTGCCATAATGATTCTTCTCTAAATTTATTGCCCTACAGCTACTTTGGCATGACGAATAACCTTGTCTCCCAACATATATCCTGTTTGCACACAGTCCAGAATTTTTCCTTTTTTGTCTTCTTCCGGTGCGGGAATCATGGCAATAGCTTCATGAAAATCCGTGTTGAAGTCTGTATTTTCGGTTTCTATTTTAATTAATCCTTCTTGTTTAAGGATTTTGGTGAATTTGTCATAAATAAGTTCAATGCCCTTGAAAGCTTCATTTGTACTTTCATCTTTTTTCAGGTTGGCCATAGCACGCTCAAAATCATCCACTACAGGAAGAATTGCCGTGATTGTTCTTTCACCTGCAAATTTAATAAGCTCCGATTTTTCTTTCAATGTTCGTTTCCGATAATTGTCGAATTCGGCCGACAGACGCAAATAACGATCCTGCTCGGCAGCAAGTTTTTCTTCCGCATCGGCAAGTTTCAGGTTCAGTTTCTCTTCTTCGCTAACTTCTTTTTTTTCTTCCTCTTTTTCCTCTTCTTCAACTTTCTCGGCAGCTTTTTCTTCTACTTTTTCAATGACTTCCTGTTCTTCTTTCGATAACTTTTCCTGATTATCCTTGTTTTTTTCAGAATTCATATTGTAAAATTTTTTATGTTTTTTATTTTTACTCATGACTAAAAATCTCAATTAATATTTTACAAACAACAAAATCTTTGCCAATCCTTCTATTTTTTTTATAAAGACTGCAAAGATAGTGTTTTTTTATTTGAAAGCTGTCAGTTCTGACAGAAAAATAGTATCTTTGCAGTCGAATTCAAATAATAATAAGGTAAGAAAGAATGATTACAGTAACAGATTTGGCCATACAGTTCGGCAAGAGAGTGCTTTATAAGGATGTTAATCTTAAATTTACTAATGGGAATATTTATGGAGTCATTGGAGCCAACGGTGCCGGGAAATCAACTTTTTTAAAAGCTATTTCCGGTGAATTGGAACCCTCAAAAGGAACCATAAGTTTGGGGCCCGGTGAACGATTATCCGTATTAAGTCAGGATCACTTTAAATGGGATGCCCATACCGTAATGGAAACTGTGATGATGGGGCACACTGTTCTTTGGGATATCATGAAACAACGGGAAGAACTTTATGCAAAAGAAAATTTTACCGATGAAGACGGATTGAAAGTTTCGGAATTGGAAGAGAAATTTGCAGAACTTAATGGATGGAATGCGGAAAGTGATGCTGCTATCCTGTTAAGTGGATTGGGTATTACGGAAGATAAACATTCTCAACTCATGAAAGAATTGAGTGGTAAGGAGAAGGTCCGTGTCATGTTGGCACAAGCTCTTTATGGTAATCCGGATAACCTGTTGCTCGATGAGCCGACCAATGATTTGGATTTGGATACTGTGACCTGGTTGGAAGAATATCTTTCCAATTTTGAACATACGGTTCTTGTTGTCAGCCATGACCGCCACTTTCTTGATAGTGTATGTACGCATACGGTCGATATAGATTTCGGGAAGGTAAATTTATTCGGTGGAAATTACAGCTTTTGGTATGAAAGCAGTCAACTGGCTTTACGTCAGGCTCAGAATCAGAAAGCTAAAGCTGAAGAAAAGAAAAAAGAACTCGAAGAATTCATCCGTCGTTTTTCCGCCAATGTTGCTAAAAGTAAGCAAACTACTAGTCGTAAGAAGATGATAGAAAAGTTGAATGTGGATGAAATCATGCCATCGTCCCGTAAATACCCGGGTATCATTTTCACGCCGGCTCGTGAACCCGGTAATCAGATATTGGAAGTATCCGGTCTCAAAGCTGTTACGGAAGATGGTGTTGTTTTGTTTGACAATGTAAACTTCCAAGTGCAGAAAGGTGATAAAATTGTCTTTTTGAGTCATAATCCACGTGCAATGACTGCTTTTTTCGAAATCATCAATGGTGAGATGAAGCAGGCAGCCGGTCATTATGACTGGGGAGTTACCATTACTACGGCTTATTTACCTTTGGACAATACAAAGTTTTTTGAGTCTGAATTGAACTTGGTAGATTGGTTGAGCCAATTTGGCGAAGGTAATGAAGTTTATATGAAAAGTTTTTTGGGAAAAATGCTTTTTTCCGGTGAAGAAGTCTTGAAGAAAGTCAATATTCTTTCAGGAGGTGAGAAAATGCGTTGTATGATAGCCCGCATGCAGTTAAAGAGCGCCAATTGTTTGATTCTGGATACACCTACAAATCATTTGGATCTGGAATCTATTCAGGCATTCAATAATAATTTGAAACAATATAAAGGAAATGTACTTTTTTCATCTCATGACCATGAGTTTATCGGAACCGTAGCAAATCGAATTATTGAACTTACTCCAAACGGCATTATTGACAAGATGATGGGATATGATGAATATATTACGGATCTTCATATTCAAGAGATTAAAGCTCGTATGTATGAATAATCCAATAAAATATAAATGGTATTGAAACGATAAAAGGAAGTCATTAGGCTTCCTTTTTTGTCGTTTTTATCTTAATTTTTTTATTTCATGAATGACGCATTGAATTGCAGAGGAAGCAAGTCTTTTATTCCTTTGATGATATAAATGGCTTTTTCCCCGTAAAGTAAGATTCGAATGGACTGATTGTATCTGTCTTCCGTTTCTTTGATTACCTGCCGGCATGCACCACAGGGAGGACATGGAGAATCCGTGAATTCGTCATCCGATTGTGCTGCAATAGCCAGATCGGTTACGGCTTGATCGGGATACTGTGAATTGGCAAAGAAAAGAGTCGTGCGTTCAGCGCAAAGGCCGCTGGGATAGGCTGCATTTTCCTGATTGCTTCCGGTAACGATTTTTCCGTTGGCTAAACGTAATGCTGCACCTACTTTAAATTTGGAGTAAGGAGCATAACTGTTGCCCGTCATTTTTTTTGCCGCATCAATCAGTTCCTTGTCTTCTTTATTCAGTTCTTCATATTGTGCAACAGTAATCGTACTTTTTAGGGTCAATTCTTCCATAATTATTTTTTTGCGAATGCAAAGTTAGTAAAGAGATTGAATTATTCCATGAAAAATACTTATTTTTGCGTTCAATAGTGAAAAAAGAATTATGAGACGTCTTCTTGTTATATGTTATATAATGATAGCATGCCTGATAAGCATGCGTGCCCAGCAACTTAACAGTCGTTATCTGAATTATATAGACCAGTATAAACGTTTGGCAGTTTATGAAATGCAGCGTTATGGCATACCTGCCAGTATCACTCTTGCTCAAGGATTATTGGAAAGTGCAGCAGGAACCGGGTCCCTGGTCCGGATGAGCAATAATCATTTCGGAATCAAGTGCGGAAGTTCCTGGTATGGTCCTACGGTGAGCCATGATGATGATGCCACGGGAGAGTGTTTTCGTAAATATAGCAATGCGCGGGAATCTTACGAGGATCATTCCTTGTTTCTTCGTTCCAATCAACGTTACGCTTCTCTTTTCAGGCTGTCGACAACTGATTATAAAGGCTGGGCTTACGGGTTGAAACGAGCCGGTTATGCTACGAGTCCTACTTATGCCGTCAATCTCGTTAATCTCATTGAACTTTATCAATTGTATCGTTTTGACGGGATCGTTGAAATTCCCGATGAACGTATTAGCGAACGTATTCTTCATCAGGAGGAAAGATTAGGGTCCGATAAACTTACCCATCAACTTTATGAAGCGAATGGTTTGCTTTATATAGTTGCCCGAAGCGGAGATACTTTCAAAAGCCTTTCCAAAGAACTTCATATAAGAAAAGGCAGATTGATTAGCTACAATGATTTATATAAAGATTATGTTATTCAGAATGGCGATATTATTTATCTTGACAAGAAGAATAAAAAAGCGGCTCCCGGTTATATTTGTCATATCATTAAGCCGGGTGATTCCATGTTCTCCATTTCGCAGAAATATGGTATACGTCTGAAGAATTTATACAAGATGAACAAAACACGTGTTCCGGAGGATGGAATTCTTGTTGTAGGTGAAGGCTTGCGTTTGAGATAATTCTTATTGAAATTTGAAATATCATTATTTATTATTCGTACATATTTGTTTAGCATTATGTATGAATAAAACATAGAAAATACTCGAATAATATCTCATTTATAAGGTTTTTTTCCTGTAGTAAATTTGTAATAACGAATTCTTTTTTGATAGCTTGCAATTCAAAATATATTCTTATATGTTCTAAACAAAAGGGGTGAAATCGAACATGGTTTTTTTGAACAACCTTACAGAAATGAAAAAGAAAGAAATTATTCACCCGTATCTCGTTCACAAGTTTATCAAGGAACCATGTCTACTGATTTTTCCGGTAGGCATATCGTTCGTGCTTTGCTTAATGCCAATATCATATCATTCTATGATGTTGAAAAAGACGGAACATTAAACTGTATTAAGGGAAATATTGAGAGTTGTCCCGCATATGATTATAATGAGAATGGTGATTACGAAGGTATTTCTGCAAATTCGAAGATATGTTATCTGAGTGTTTGTTCTAACGATAAAGTAAGCGTCCATATCATTTTCAATTGGCACTAGCTTTTGTTTTCTTGCTCCACTGCAAAAATTAGCTTTCAGGAAAACTTCAAAAGCATAATTTATTTTCGACTCATCTTCAATTTTCATTTCATGATTTTTTACCGCATGGATGGCAGCAATCAATAATAAGGAAATTGTTGTGATACGTTGTTGACCGTCAATCACAAGGCGATTATTACCAATCGTATCAGCGACTGTAGTAACTATAGAGCCAAAGAAATGCCTTGGCCTATTCGAGGATTTCAGTTTTACCAAGTCATTAAACAACTGATTGCAATTCTCAATTGTTCAATCATAGTTACGCTGGTAAACGGGTATGATAAGTTGCATTCTTGCACCCTCTATACATCTACTAAATGGTATTGCGTTTCCTTGCATATTTATTTCTATTACTGTTGTTCTTTAATCTTTTGGATTTTTCCATATCATTGGCCTGTTGAGATGATAAATCCTTAGAATTAATTATACCAAACCTAACTTTTTGAAGAAAATTTGATTTCTCATTTTTGCATCTGAGATTACTTTCTTGAAACTTTTAATTTCAACATATGCATTATAATCTTTCATATATCCAAAGAAACCTTCTCCGTCGGGACTAATTGATAAACCCGCAAAATGAGCAAATTCATTAATTTTCTCAACAATATCACAGATAATATAGATATACACAGGAGTTCGATAGGAATCCACATCAATTTTTTCCAGACCATCAGGCATTTCGTATTTACCAGATAAGATTTTGCCAGCATATCTTAAAGCTTGATTAATAGGATTTTCATCATCGGGATAGTTAACACGTTTCGGACGTTTAAATTCGACGATTGCTATTGGAGAAGTAATAGTATTCTCTCCATTTCTATAAAATTTCCCCTCTTCATAGAACAATGCTAAATCAGGCTCTTTGTGATCTACTTTTGATATTACTTTATCAGATGCGATGTATTTTGTAAAATTGAATCGTTCATCAAGTAGCCATAGATTGGTATCTTCATATTCAGTCTCTCTATCGTTTAAAATCATAGGGAAAAACAAATTATGCATTTCGCATTCTTTGTGAGGTTTCCCATTTTCCATTCTTTTTCTCAATTCGTCAAATAATTCTATTATTTTTTTTCGATGACAAATATAATGGGCTAAATCATTCCTTTGGTTTTCGGTAACTAGAGATAGAATATTATTAACATCCTCACTAAAAGAAGATTCGGTATTGTCATTCTCTTCATCTTCTGATTTATTGAGAAGCTCATTAATTGCAATTCTTGCGTTTTGTTCTTTCTTGAACTTAATTTTTTGGAACATCATCTCTAAATCGAAATCTGAAATGTCTATTGGTATGTTTTCCATATCAACATCCTTAAGCAAGGATTTGTTCCAAGGGGCTGTATAAGAAACATAATGCTCAACTTGTTTCTTTTTTTCAGAATATCGTTTTTCTATATCCTCACTAAAGTATTCCTTTGCAATAGCTGCCGCTTTTCTATAAATATCGCGTTCCGATAAATCAAATATAGTTTCATCTTCTTTTCCAAAAAGGAATGCATCTCTTTCTGCAGTAACATTTTCATCCAAATAATCACCTTGAACGTAAACTTTAACCATAAAGTTCTTTTGAATGTTTTTTCCACACTCGATCATGGTCTCTTTAAATTCAGGCACAAAATTATGTAGTGGAGCATCTGTCACCTCTCGCATATTCGCTGTTAAACAAATCTTGTTTGTAATAGCTGAATAATAAACCTTATATACTTTTACAAAAAAGTCATAATCTTTGTTTTTCCCGTTGACAGTTATTTTTCGTGTTTCTCCTATTTTGCAAATATTCGAATTCGAATTGACGTAATCATTTAACGTAATTGATTCCGAATTATCTTCTTCTCTAATAACAATTTTAGGAGTATATTCGTTCCCTATTGCAAAGAATGCTAATAGGCGTTCTACCAATTTTCGTGCAATTACATCAATTCCTTTGTCTAAATCTTTACTGATGATTGACGACAAATGAACTGTACTACCAGTTGCCTGTTTTTCTACTACAGTAATCTCATTTGTTACTTCATTTTCTATAATCTCATTATCATGACCAAAGGAGAACGATCTATAAAAAAAAATTCCTGATTCGTCTTTATAAGTACTTTCAATTGTAACTTTTCTGAAGTATTTCAAATACATAAATCGTCCAAAACCTTTTCCTCCCTTCTTTGACTTATAACCACTACGAAAGGTATCAAATGAGTCTCTATTTTGTGAAGTAAAGCCTACGCCATTATCAATGACATCTATTCCAATAATATCAGACTTTATTTTTTCAGTTTCTAAATCTAACGATGGTTGGCTATCTCTTTTTATTACAATTTCAATATATCCATCCTTCTGATTAGACTCAATTGCATCCATTGAATTGCAAATAGCCTCAATAATCGGAGTAAGACTTGTTGACCTTGTCTTTATCTCCTTGACGATTCTATCAATATTTATTTTACTCATTTCTTTAGAATTTAAAATAGAAATTCTTATATTTTTGATACATCTATTTTGTTACTGCATCATATAACTCTTTGTAGTTCTTGACCACATCGTATTTCACGTCGCTTGTGCTGATAGCTGCAAAGTGCTTACGAGCGCAGTCAATCTTGGCTCCTTCCGAACCACGTAATTGTGATCCTTCAAGGCTATTGCCCTTCGTTTCAGCCACAAAGTAGATATGCTTTACTGTACCTTCTTTGAAAGCAACAGCCCAGTCTGGATTGTAGTGTCCCATTGGAGTACAGATAAAGAAGCCTTTTGGCAACTTGGTATATACTACTACGTCATCCTCTCTTTCTAATGATTCGGCAAATGATTTTTCGATGCCTTCACTATCTACTACTACAAGGTCATAAAGTGACTTGGTCGATTCAATGGCGTTGATACCCAACTTGCCTCTAAGTGTTGATTCCGTGAATATATCCGTATCAAAAGTATTACCTGCTTTTTCGTACTTGATATACTGAATAACAGCTAAGGCTTTACAGTCATTGATGATGCGACTTGTTTTGATGATGAACTCTTCAGGATTGCATCTGAACAAAGAGAATGTGGCAGGTGTAATACCTTTTAATATCTCAATGATAGTTTTACGAGTAAGACCAGTATTCGATACCAAATCACCAATCAAATCATAGGTAACATTACTGCCGATTGCTTCGGTCACATGAATGGTACGGGTATTATTTTGTTGCATAGCCACACCTGCTTCCAATGTCTCTCGGTCGCGAATGTTATCCATTCCACCACTTTCTACAACAATGCGAATCTCTGTCACCTTTAAGTGGTCATCAATTTCTTTTATAGCATTCTTGATAAGGGAAGGGGTTTCAAAGCTGACGTTGTAATAGGTCTGCGTATTGATTTTCTTCCAAAGCTCCTGGAACTCTTTCTTCTCGAAGTTGTCTTTAGCGAAATGAGCTTCTTTGGGTTTACGTCCATTTTCAGGCTTAATGTAGTCTGGATTGAATACCGTGTCTAATTTCTGAATAACGATATCCTTTATTTCATTCACCTCTTCACCGAAGTCTAAAGTACCATCCTGCTTATCATCAAAATACTTTTGAGTCAGCTTGCCTTTTTTTACATAGCCATACTCTATAAGACTCTCATGAACTTCTACGGCTTTCTGTTCATTGATGACATAGGTTGAGCCATCTTCTTTCTGAACTCTTGCATTGGTAAACAAGTTCGCTGTAACAATAATCGGTCTGTTGTCGCAAGCTTCAGCCATTTCTGTTTGAAGTTTCTTTGAGAAATCATCATAACTCTCACTGGCAATAACTGTCAGGATGTTCGTATCAAACACGTGTTCGCCCAATGCGTCTTGGTCTTGACGTTCACCTTTGTCATTCACGCAAAGACGCATACCACGACCTACCTCCTGACGCTTTTTGTTTTCGTTATCTGAGTTCTTTAGTGTACAGATTTGAAATACATTCGGATTATCCCAACCTTCCTTCAGGGCTGAGTGTGAGAAAATGAAACGTACCGGTTCATTCAGGCTCAACAATCGTTCCTTGTCCTTCATAATAAGGTCGAACGCACTTTCATCATTACTGTCTAATGTACCACGTTCACATTTAGGGTCAATCATGTGTCCCTTCTTGTCACGAGAGAAATAACCTTGATGAATATTTTCAGGTCTGTTTCTTGGGTCGCTCAAGTAACGTGTATAATCACCATCGCTGAATGTCGGCATCATTTCTTGAAGCACACGCCGGTACTCTTCTTCAAACATGACAGCAAACTTGCCACGTGTATCTTCGCAGTCATATTTACGATAGCTCTCCACATGATCGATAAAGAACAATGATAGAACCTTGATGTGTTGCTTAAACAACTGTCTTTCTCGCTCAATATGGGTTTTGATGGTTTCTCGGATTTGGATACGGCGCAAAGCATCTTCATTCACGCTACCCACTACATCACCTTCATGCAGTTCCAGTCCATTGAGGAATTTTATGGTTCCTGTCAACCCGTCAATGCGCTCAACGATGAAATTGTTTTCGTATTCAGCCAAATTTCCACTATTCTCCTTCACGTTGAAACCTTCATTCACCAATCGGGTTGTCTGCTTGGTACCGGTACTTGTCTTGACATCGAAACTGATACGGGCTTGTGGATTACTCTTACTGATGACGATTTCGTCCAAATAGATATAGCCATTGGTAGCAGTAGAACCAATCTGCTTGATACCCTTTACCTCAATCTTCTTGACCAGCTTCTTGTTATAAGCGTCAATAGCATCCAGGCGATATACCATGTTGTAGATATCATCCTTTCTGTGGGTTGCACTATATAAAAGCATGAAGAGAGGCTTAAACAATTGAATACCCTTTCTTGTAGAGTTCGCTTTATTAGCTCCCAACACACTCTGTGGCTCATCAATAATCATGATAGGACGAGTTGCAGCGAGAATATCGATAGGCTTTCGGCTCTGGAAATTGTCTCGCCGAGAGAAGATGATACGTGCTGCATTATCACCTTTACGACCTTCCACATTCTTTTCCTCATTGATAGATGAATTGAACGCCTGCGTGTTGATAATCATCACATGAAGACCCGGATCGCCGGCAAAGCCATCTATCTTCGACAACTGTTTGGAATCATAGATGAAGTATTGTATACGCTTGCCATATTCACCGGCAAAATGTTCTTCCATACTTTGGAAACTCTTATATACCCCTTCGCGAATCGCAATGCTGGGC
>CAZKSK010000059.1:0-11257 GCA_964555225.1 uncultured Bacteroides sp. | reverse complement strand
GACGTTATTTTATTTCGATCGCTGTATTCTTGTTTGCTTTTAGTACCATTGTTGGTAATTATTATTATGGCGAAACAAATGTTCGTTTTATTACTTCGCGGAGTTGGGCTCTTCAATTTTATCGAATTTTGTGCGGGTTTATGGTGCTGCTAGGAGGACTTGTCAGTTTACAAACTGCATGGAGCATGGTAGATCTTTGTATGGGGCTTATGACATTATGTAATCTTGTGGCTATTGTTTTTCTTTCCAATCGCGCTTTCCGTTTATTGAAGAACTATCGTGAACAGAAAAAGGCAGGAAAGAATCCTGAATTTCATCGGGATATGTTACCCGAATGGAAAGATGAAATTCCATGTTGGGAGTAATTCGAGCTTAGAATGTAGGCTTTTCTCCTTTGCAATAATCAGAGGGGATTAGCCAACGTTCATATATCCATAAAGAAATACCATAAATGATGAAAGCTGAAATAAATCCGGAAATGGCGTCGATCAGGTAATGAGCCTGAATATAAACTGTTGCACCGCAAAGGAAAAAATAGAATGGCAACATACAGAAAAATAAGCTTCTCTTGCCTTTGAAAGCTATAATCATCAGAATAGTACTTATACCTACATGAGAACTTGGAAATGCGGCTGTGGGTCGTTCGCCTGCTGCTTGTGAATCTTCAACTAAATGATAGAAAAAGCCGTTTGTATTGTCCTGTGATGGAAGCAATTCGGAATGGGAGTAAAAATAATGTCCTATATCGGGAAAATGTCCGGCTGTTGCTTGATTTAGTCCAATTGCCTGAAAGTAATATTGAGGACCTGCCACCGGTAAGAAAATATAGATGAAGTAGAAAATAAAAAAACTACAAATAATGATAAAGGATATTTTTTTGAATTGTTTGTAGCGAAAGAAGAAATAAAACAAAATAACTAGAGCGATAAGTGGATAGTAGGAAAAATAACCCATATTGAAAAATTCACTGGTCCATCGAGGGAGAATCTGATGCATGATCAATGACGGTTGACAATGGAAGATCGCTTGTTCGGCTCTTGCAAAAAGATGATCGAGATTGGGAAACAGACGATTGAATTCGTAGGTGTCCGGATACCAATATGCTAGTAATCCCATTTGTGTACCTATACGTGTGAAGGTAGTTAATCTGCAAGGATAAGCTCTGTAGCCGAAATATAATACTATCATCATTATCAATATACCGGTACGTTCGCCAAGCATTAACAACGGGTCTTTTAATCTGCTAAAGAGACACAGAATTAAAATTGTGGTAAAGACTCCATAGAGTAATCCGGCTTTTTCTACGGCGAAAAGCCCCCTTTGTGCACGCTCTCTTTGAAATAAATTTATAGCCATTTTTCTTGTTTATACCATTGGATAATTTCTTTAACCCCTTTTTGCAAGTTATATTGAGGCTTGTAATTCAACTCGTTAATAAGTGGACTGATATCACAACGCCAGTTGCGTTGTTTCATTATATTATATTTGTCGCTGTTAAGCGTGCTACTTTTCCCGAAAATACGAGCAAATATCTCTGCTAATAAAGATATGGATTTAAGAATAATGAGTGGACTTTTGATATGTATGACGAATGGATTTCCCAATTCTTTTTGAAGAAGTTTGGAAAAAGTTTCGCTGGAGTAAACGTCATTGTCGCTAACAAAATAAGAACGATGTGTAATACCTTTTTCTATAGCTAAATAAACAGCTTGTACCAAGTCTTTTACATATATAAAAGTGAGATCTTGCCGTTTATAACCAACTGAGAAATCCAGATGATTTTTTATAGATTTTGCCATTAAAAAGTAATCTTTTTCTCGAGGACCATAGACTCCGGTAGGACGGAAAATTACATATGGAAAATCACAAAGGTGTTGTAAGAAATGTTCCGACTTTAATTTACTTTTTCCATAAGCTGTGTCCGGATTAGGAATATCTTCTTCACAGATGGGAGCATAATCCTTTTCATGAATGGGACCGAAAACACTCAAAGAACTTATATAAATAAATTGTCTGGGAACCATGTCCATATCTTGTAAAGTTTCAACAAAATGTTGTGTCGCTAGAAAGTTTATTTTATCAAAATCAGATTTATGTTTACATTGTGTAACTCCGGCGCAATGAATGATGCAATCCCATCCTTCGTGTTCTTTTTTGTGGAGTTTTAATTGTTCTTTCAGCCGATGTAAATCTCCGAAATCGAGTTCAGCAAATCGGATATGTTTATTTTGAAGATATTTTTTGTTGCTGGTAGAGCGTACTCCCGCCCAAATATCGAATCCTAAGTTTATGCCTCCTTCTATTAGAAAGCTTCCTATAAATCCGCTTGCACCTGTTACTAATATCTTCATGATTTGTTATTTGATAGGTTCCACGTGTATTCCGATATGGGTATTTTCACCGAAACGTTCTTTCAATTTTTGTTCAATTCTTCTTGTCGCTTCGTGCGCTTCACATAAAGGTATATTGCCATCCATTCGAATGTGTACTTCTATCGCAATGTGATTACCTATTTGGCGTGTTTGTAAGTTATGAGGATCAGAGACTCCTTTTATAGAAGTGACAATTGAAAGAATATCCTTTTCTGTTCCTTCAGAAAGGGATTTTTCCAATAATTCATCAATACACGGAATAATGAGTTTTACAGCAACTCTGATAATAAAGAAACTGACAATAATGGCTGCTATGGGATCAAGCACATGCCATTTTTCTCCTAAAAGAATTGCACCACCAACGCCAATGGCTGTTCCTATTGATGAAAAAGCATCACTACGATGATGCCATGCATTGGCTATAACTGCCTGTGAGTTTAATACCTTTCCTCCCCGCATTGTGTATTGATACAAAATTTCTTTTAGTAAAATAGAAATTATTGCAGCCCAGAATGCTAATATTCCGGGTGTAGGTAATGTAGATCCTTTACAGAAACTGATAACTTCTTTCGTTCCACTCCAAAGAATTCCGATACCTACCGCAAACAAAAGGATTCCGATAATGGCAGTAGCTAATGTCTCGTACTTCCCATGACCATAATCATGATCTTTGTCTTGTGGTTTGTTTGAAATACGAATGAAAAGGAGAACGATAATATCTGTTATAAAATCGGACAAAGAATGAACCGCATCTGCAATCATTGCAGCACTTTGGCCGGCAATACCTGCGATGAACTTGAAGATTACCAATAGAAAATTAACGAAACTTCCTACTAGAGTAATTTGGTTTATTTTTTTTACTCTTTCCTCGTCTGTCATAATTATTATGATATAATCGGCACAAAGATAGCCAATATTGTGCAAAAGTGCACTTTATATGAAAAATTAATTTTTTTCGAGCCAACTATACGAGTTTTTTTGTTTACTTTGTCTCTGATAGTATTTTCCAAATAAACTAAGATAATATGGAAAGAGCAGGAAAAAAAGGAGGCAAACGCTTCACAAAAAAAGAATTGCTGGAACAAATCACAGATTTGTTTCAGTCTAATCCGACGGATACGTTGGGTATGAAACATATTTTTTCCATTTTGCATCTGGATAATCATCCGTTGAAGATGCTTTGTATGGATATTCTTGAAGAGATGAAAGAGAATGGTTTCATAACTGAAGTTGATGATAATAAATATCGATACAACAACCATGGACAAATATTGGAGGGAGTGTTCTTTCGTAAAAGTAATGGGAAAAATACTTTTGTGCCGGAAGGTGGAGGAGAACCTATTTTGATTGCTGAACGAAATTCCGCTCACGCAATGAATAATGATAAAGTTTGTATTTCCCTTTTTGCAAAAAGGCGTAATAAAACTCCTGAAGGTGAAGTGGTAGAAATCTTGGAAAGGGCAAACGATACGATTGTCGGCACATTGAAAGTAGATCGGCATTATGCTTTTCTTTTAACGGAAAATAGAACATTAGCCAACGATATCTTTATTCCAAGAGAAAAATTGAAGGGAGGAAAAACGGGTGATAAGGCTTTGGTGAGAATTGTGGAGTGGCCTGAGAAGGCAAAAAATCCTATTGGTGAAGTTCTTGATATTTTAGGTCAGGCAGGTGATAATACTACTGAAATGCATGCAATTTTAGCGGAATATGGTTTGCCCTATGTTTATCCGAAAAATGTAGAAGCTGCGGCGGAGAAAATTCCAGATGATTTAAATCCTGAAGAGATAGCCAAGAGAAAAGATTTCCGAAATATAGTAACGTTTACTATTGATCCGAAAGATGCTAAAGATTTTGATGATGCTCTTTCTCTTCGTAAATTGTCAAACAATCTATGGGAAGTAGGAGTTCATATTGCCGATGTAACACATTATGTAACGGAAGGAAGCATTATTGATAAGGAGGCCGTAAAACGTGCAACCTCTGTTTATCTTGTGGATAGAACAATACCAATGCTACCTGAACGACTTAGTAATGGAATTTGTTCTTTACGCCCTAATGAGGAAAAGTTAACTTATTCAGTTATTTTTAAAATGACTGATAAGGCAGAGGTAAAGGATGCTGAAATCGCTCATACTGTAATAAAGAGTGATAGGAGATTCAACTATGACGAAGTGCAGCAAATTATAGAAACAGGAGAAGGGGATTATAAAGATGAAATTTTGGAGTTGGATCGTTTAGCTAAAATTTTACGTGAAAAACGTATGGCTAACGGTGCAATTGATTTTGACCGTGTAGAAGTTCGTTTTGAGATTGATGAAAAAGGAAAACCCTTGAGCGTTTATTTTAAAGAATCCAAGGATGCTAACAAATTGGTAGAAGAATTCATGTTATTAGCGAATCGGACTGTAGCGGAACGTATAGGTAAAGTCCCCAAGAACAAGAATCCCAAGGTTTTCCCTTATCGAATACATGATGTACCGGATCCTGATAAATTAGAAAATTTGAAAGAATTTATTTCTCGTTTCGGCTATAAATTGAGGGTAGGTGGTTCTAGACAGGATACATCAAAATCAGTAAATAAACTATTGAATGATATTCATGGAAAGAAAGAACAGAATCTTATAGAAACTATTAGTTTAAGATCCATGCAGAAAGCTTGTTACAGTACTCATAATATTGGCCACTATGGATTGGCTTTTGACTATTATACTCATTTTACTTCTCCTATCCGCCGTTTTCCGGATATGATGGTTCATCGTTTGCTAACACGTTATTTAACAGGAGGCCGTTCGGTACAAGAGGCAAAATATGAGGAACTTTGTGAACATAGTTCGGATATGGAACAGATTGCTGCCAATGCGGAACGTGATAGTATTAAATACAAACAGGTGGAATACATGTCTGAACGTATGGGCCAAGAGTTTGAAGGAGTGATTAGTGGAGTGACAGAGTGGGGCGTTTATGTGGAGCTAAATGAAAATAAATGCGAAGGATTGGTTCCTATGCGTGATTTGGGAGATGATTATTTTGAATTTGATGAAAAAAATTATTGTCTAAAGGGACGTCGGACACATAAAGTCTATAGCCTAGGTGATACTTTATGTGTGAAAGTCGCTAATGCAAATCTGGAAAGAAAACAATTGGATTTTGCTTTAGCCGGTGATGATGCTCCTATACTTAGAAAAGAGAATATTCCTGTCAAAAGACAAGTCTCAAATGACCGCGAAGGAAGAAGAGGACGTGGAAAGGACGATAAAAAGAGAGGGAAGAGTCGTAGAAGCAGACGATAAAAAATGAAAAAACACTCTTATAAAAAAATGAGAGTGTTTTTATTCTTATTTTTTTTCTTCTTTTGCCTTAAAAGCTAGGGCGTACATCCTGATTTGTTTAATCATGGCAAGAAGCCCATTACTTCGAGTAGGAGAAAGATGTTCTTTTAAACCTATTTTTTCGATAAAATAAAGATCATTATTTAAAATTTCATCAGGAGTATGGTCTGATAGAACTTTGATGAGAAGAGCTATGATGCCTTTTACTATGAGTGCGTCACTTTCTGCTTGAAAATGTATTTTACCATTTATTAAGTCTGCCTGCAACCATACTCTGCTTTGACAACCGTCAATTAGGTTTTGTTCATTTTTATATTTTTCATTTAGAGGGATTTGCTCGTTCCCTAAATCAATGAGTAATTGATATTTATCCATCCAGTCATCAAAATCGCTGAATTCTTCTATAATTTGATCCTGAAGTTCGTTTATTGCTGCCATTTTATTTTTCGTTATATATAACCTCCAATAATGTGTTACCTACAACTTGGAGCGTATTTTTATCTATATGATCAATATTGTCGTTAAGTGTATGCCATGTTGGTCCGAAACTTGAATTTTGTCCGTTTAGGTCACATGGGATAATGTCGATGCATGGAATTTGTGCCATTTTGTTTACAGGTAAATGATCATCGGTAATAGGTGCACCTTCTGACGCTACAAAATAATTACCATAACCTAAACTGTTGGCTTTGTTCCAAACTTTATTAACTATACCTTTGGCATATTTCAATGAATAGGATTCTTGGTAAAAAGTCGCATTTTTTCCACCAACCATATCCAAAAGAATGGCAAAACGTGCATTATATCCGTCTACATGGGGTGTTCTTGCCCAATATTGAGCGCCTAGACACCAGCTATTTTCATCATCGGTTTTCTTTTCCCATTGAGGCGTTCCGTAATCTTCCATATCAAAAAAGATAAAGTCTATGCCTAATTCAGGTTGCTGTTTTTGGATCAGACGAGCCATTTCAAGAATTACACCAACACCGCTGGCTCCGTCATTGGCTCCATCAATGGGTGTATGATGATTTTTTTTATCCGGGTCATTGTCTGCCCATGGACGGCTATCCCAATGAGAACAAATCATGATTCGTTTCGGATTTTTCGGTTTATATGAACCAATAATATTCCGACCTTTTAATATTTTCCCATCGTAGCCTATCAGATCCATCTTTTGTTCAATAACTTTAGCACCAAATGAAGTGAGCTTTTTTACAAGATAATCACCACATTTATCATGGGCTTTACTATTAGGAATTCGTGGACCGAAATCTGTTTGTGCTTTTATGTATTGAAAAGCACTGTCTGAATTGAAAACAGGAACATTTACTTGAGTAGAATCTTGTTCGTTCTCGATTTTTGTTTTCGATTTATTTCCACATGCAACTAATGCCATCATTGAGCAAATGAAAATAAATAGATATGTTTTAACTTTCATGTTCATAATATAATAGATTGATTATCTTGAACTTCTTGCATAACTCTCAGAAAATTACCACCCCAGATTTTCTGTATATCACTTTCAGAAAGCCTTTCAGCCAAAAGTCTTCTCGTGATATTGATAATTTCAGAAGCTGATGCGCATCCAATGATTCCTCCGTCACCATCGAAATCGCTTCCTATTCCTACATGATCAATACCCATTACGTTAATCATATGATTTAAATGATCTATTGCATCAAGTATTGTCGCTTGTCCTTCTTTTCGGAGAAATCCACTATATAGGCAAAGTTGCATAACACCACCTTTATGGGCAAGAGCCTTCATTTGTTCGTCTGTCAAATTACGGGGATGATCACAAAGAGTACGGCAAGAGGAATGAGAGCATATGATGGGAGTTTCACTTAAATTTAAAGCATCGTAAAAACTTTTTTCGCTTGCATGAGATAAGTCTACCATTAAACCGACCCTATTCATTTCTTTAACAACTTTATTTCCAAATTCACTAAGGCCATTATGTTCGTTATTACCTCGAGCTGAATCGCATATCTCGTTGTCTCCATTATGGCAAAGAGTTATATATACAATTCCACGACGTCGGAATCTTTCTATATTGGCAAGATCTTTTCCTATGGCATATCCATTTTCTATGCCCATCATGATGCTTCTTTTCCCTTCTTTTTTATGTCTGAAGAGCTCATCAGGAGTGTGGGCTATTTCAATGGCTGTACAATTATTCGCTACCATCTCTTCAATTTGATTTAAGAGTTGGTTGGCTTTTGCAGTTGCGGCCAATAAATCTTCTTCGGATCGTCCTTCTTGTTTTAAATAGGCTACCATAATAGTTGAATCCAAATGACCTTCATTCATTTTATGTAGATCTACCAGGATTTTGGGATCGCGTGTATGAAATTGTATATTTTGCTCAAAGAACATAGGAGTATCGCAATGACTGTCTAATGTCAAAATATTTTGATGCGTATTCTTTGCCTGTTGGAAAGACGCAGCTTCATTAACCAGCCACTCAAAAACAGGCATCATGCTAATATCATTATTGAGTATCATGCATTCAGGATGCCATTGCACACCTAAAATGGATTTACATTCGCAAGATTCTATAGCTTCAATTACATTGTCGGGGGCTGTTGCTGAGACTTTAAAGTGTATGCCGGATGATTTTACGGCTTGATGGTGGAATGAATTAACTGCAAGATGTTCCGTTTTGAAAATGGAGTGAAGAAGTGATCCTTTTTTTATTTCAATGGAATGGGAAGGAAAACTCCTTTCAAGATCCTGATCATGTTTGATTCGAATGCCATTCATTTGTGTGTGGATATCCTGATAAAGTTCTCCACCTAATGCTGCAGCAATGATTTGCATTCCACGGCATATTCCTAAAATGGGTATTTGTCTGTCAACTGCCAATTGAGTAAGAAGTATTTCCTGCTTATCTCGTCGTGGATTAATTGAATGAAGTTCTTTAATAGGTTCTTCACCTAAATACAAAGGGTTAATATCTCCGCCTCCGGTCAGAAGGAGCCCGTCTATCCTATCTAATGTTGAGATTAAGGCATCTTTGTTCTCGTAAGGCGGAAGGATAAGTGGAGAGCCTCCAGCTTTGAGTATGGACATGTAATATCCTTCCGCCACACTACAGTTTCCTTCGTTGAAGTTTCCTGTAATAGCGATTATAGGTTGTTTCCGGAATCCAGGGAAAGAAGAATGAATTTTTTTGTATTCCTTGGCTATATCAAAATTAGGAAGCATATTTAATTTTTATCTGGTAATAGGAACTTCTTTTTTGATGCTTTGTTCCAATGAAATTAATGTTTCTGTTGAAACAACTCCTGGAATCTCTTGCATTTTAGAGTTAAGGAGTTCCATTAAATGTTCGTTATCACGTGCATATAACTTAACTAGCATTGTGTATGAACCGGTAGTAAAATGACATTCAACAATTTCAGGAATCTTTCTCAATTGGGCAACTACATTTTTATACATAGACCCCTTTTCCAAGGTAATACCTACATATGTACAGGTACTGTAACCTAAACTTTTGGGATTTACATTGTAGCCGGAACCTATGATAACACCTAAATCGAAAAGTCGTTGTACGCGTTGATGAATAGCTGCACGACTGACACCACATTCTGCAGCAACATCTTTGAAAGGAATTCGAGCATTTTGAGAAATAATTTCAAGGATCTGTTTGTCCAGATTATCAATTTTTTCCATAGTTGATATAATTAAATGATTACAATTTGTTAGCAAATATAGTCCTTTATTTTATTTTTCAAGCATAAAGTAATAAAAAATGCATAAAAAGGGCGTTAGAAAAACCTAACGCCCCCTATTTAATGATAATTTGTTAGATTTTATTTTTCGATGCTTAATAATTCAACTTCGAAAATAAGAGTAGAAAATGGTTTGATCTTACCAGCTTCTCTTGATCCGTAACCTAATTCATATGGAACATATAATTCCCATTTTGAACCGACTGGCATTTTAGTTAAAGCTTCTGTCCAGCCTTTGATTACCTGATTTGCACGGAAAGTAGTAGGTTCTTTACGGTCATATGAACTATCAAATACGGTACCATCAATTAAAGTTCCTTTATAATTGACTTTAACTTTTGTGGTATCGCTAGGAATTTGACCTTTACCTGCAACTAAAATTTTATATTGAAGTCCACTAGGCAATGTTACTACACCTTCTTTGTTCTTGTTTTCTTCCAAAAATTTAATTCCGGCCTGTTTGTTAGCTGAATATTGTTTTTCTAATTCTTTTTCCTGAATAGATTGCATTTTTGTCTGAGCATACATCTGTGCTGCTTCAACAGTCATTTTGCCACCTTTACCTGTTGTCCCGGAGATGAAGCCAGCCATAAAGTTACTTAAGCTGATGGTCTTGGTTGAATCTTTTCCGAAAAGTTGTTGATTAATACCTTTTACCATTCCGTTAGCAATTTGCTGACCAATTTGAATACCTGCATAGTAAGCAACTTTCTTTTTGTTTTTGGGGTCAGCATTGGCTCCTTCGTTCAATCCTTTGATGAATTCACTCATGTAAGCAGTATCGACATCCAAACGGTTTACCAGATATTCTTTCAAACCTTGAGTTTGAGCCATACCAATTGCATATGACAAAGAGTCAATATCACTCTTCATATCAGCTTTGGGACTTTGTGCTGTGCAAGAAGCGAATCCGGCAACAACAGCGATAGCCATTAAAATTCTACTTTTTTTCATTTTTCATTTTTTTATATTATAAAACTTCGATTAATTCTACTTCAAAAATCAGAGTACTATGGGGTGGAATCATATCTCCTGCTCCTTGTGCACCGTAAGCTAGTTCTGACGGAATAAATAATCTCCATTTGGATCCTTCTTTCATTAATTGAAGAGCTTCTACCCATCCTGGAATTACTTGCGATACTCCGAAAATAGCCGGTTCGCCCCTTTTGATAGAACTATCAAATAGAGTTCCGTTAATAAGAGTTCCTTCATAGTGACATTTCACTTTTTCACTGGCTTTTGGCTTTTTACCATTTCCTTCTTTAATGATCTCATACTGTAAACCACTAGGTAAAGTGATAATATTGGGATTTTTTTTATTTTCTTCTAAAAAATCTTTCCCCTCCTGAATATTTACTTGATTAATCTGTTTTTCCAATTTTTGGAAATAGTCATTTACGATAGTTTGAGCTTCCTTATGACTGATTGCCGTTTGATTTTCTTCGATGACATCTTTGATTGCTTGTGCAAAGTCATTTAAATTTATGTTGGTTGCGCCCATGCCTTTCAAATTTTGACCTATTCCAAGGCCGATAGCGTAGCTGAATTTATCCATTTCTTATTATTGATGCTTTTTAATGAATTATATATAATGAATTGCAAATGTACAAGTTTTTTTCATATATATTGTTTCCTCATCTTTATTTTTTATTACTTTTGTAGAAAGATTTTATTTAA
Source organism: uncultured Bacteroides sp. (assembly GCA_964555225.1). GTDB lineage: Bacteria > Bacteroidota > Bacteroidia > Bacteroidales > Bacteroidaceae > Phocaeicola_A. The sequence goes on along the minus strand of CAZKSK010000059.1, from coordinate 142 downwards.
AAAGGTTTGAGATGAAGAAATTAGTTGTGTTGTCTGGTGCGGGGATGAGTGCAGAAAGTGGTATACGCACTTTCCGTGGGGCCGGAGGGTTGTGGGAGAACTATCCGGTAGAACAGGTCGCAACCCCAGAAGGGTATGCAGC
>CAZKSK010000058.1:0-11298 GCA_964555225.1 uncultured Bacteroides sp. | reverse complement strand
TTTTGTTAGTAAGATGAAAGCGGCAGGTTTTGATATAAAACCTGCCGCTTTCATCTTACTAACAAAATAATCCGTATTTGAATGCAACTTATCCTGTAAATCATTTGAATGACTCAGCAGTTCAAATGCAGCTTTTCCGGCAACTGCAACCATTGGAGGAATAGAATTTGAAAACAAATAAGGGCGGGAACGCTGGCGTAACATTTCGATTATCTCTTTTTTCCCTGTAGTAAAACCACCGACTGCTCCACCAAAAGCTTTACCTAAAGTACCCGTTAAGATTTCGACCTTGCCACGCAAATTATAAAACTCTGTTGTACCTCTACCTGTTTTACCGACAACTCCGGCGGAATGTGATTCATCTACCATCACCATAGCATTGTATTTTTGCGCTAATTCGTATATTTTATCAACAGGTGCCACATTGCCATCCATAGAGAACACACCATCTGTTGCAATAACACGAAAACGGCATTTCCTTGCTGCTTGAAGCTGAGATTCCAAATCCGCCATATCCGCATTGGCATAACGAAAACGCTGCGCCTTACATAAACGAACCCCATCTATAATAGAGGCATGATTTAATGTATCGGATATAATAGCATCCTGTTCACCAAGTAAAGGTTCAAAAAGGCCTCCGTTTGCATCAAAACACGACGCATAAAGAATAGTATCCTCCGTACCGAAAAAGTCAGAAATAGTTCTTTCCAAATCTTTATGAGTATCTTGGGTTCCACAAATAAAACGAACGGAACTCATTCCATATCCACGTTCGTCCATAGCCTTCTTTGCAGCGGTTATCAAGGCAGGATTATCCGCCAATCCTAAATAGTTATTCGCACAAAAATTCAAAACTTCATTACCATTGGTTGTTCTAATCTCAGCGGACTGTGGAGTTGTAATAATCCTTTCTTTCTTATAAAGGCCTGCATCTTTAATACTTTGTATCTCTTGTTGGAGATATTTTTGAAAATCTGTAAACATAGTTTTTTCTCCTATTTATTATATTGCATAATTAAGTTGTCTTTCATTTTGTCAGATTAAACTCAGCAAATATAGTTAAATAGTTTGATTACTCTTTACAATTTTCAAAAATAATTGCATTAATAATGCATTTTTCTCAAATTTTAAAAACGAGCACACCAGCTGTCGGAATTTCAACATTTCCAATCAGAACCTTAGTATCCGATGGTAAAATAAAATGGTAAGGTTTATCAGAATAATTCATAACTATTCCCAGCCCATTTCTATATTCAAGTGTAATGCCATAAGGCAAATCCATAACTTGTATTCCTATATATTTATAAAGTTTCTTCAAAATTTCTGCTTCCATCTGACCATCTGTAGTATCTACACCAACATATGTAACGGTACCCTTTCCCAACTTACGAAATGTTACGGCCGGTTTCCCGTCATAAAATTCATCAACATATGTTGCCCAGACTTGTGAATCCTTGCTTGGTTTCAATATTTCTCCCCACGTGTTCCATGTATATTCTTTATTATTCATAACTACTTTCCCGGGATTTACAGGTAAAAGTAAATCATAGAATTCTATTTCGTCACCTGTCAAACGACTGATTAAGGAACCGAATTTAGCTTCGAACAAACGTCCAAAACGATCTTTCTGTGCAGTACGACATGTAAGGACCAAATTACCTCCTTTTTTAACATATTCCACCCAACGATCGACCAATGCAGAATCGGCCAACTGGTATGCCGGAGCAATCATCACCGGATAAGAACTGAAATCCTTACTTTCATTAATAAAATCTACAGGAGCTCCGAATGATTTCAAAGTCTTATAATATTTATTAATATGAGCATATGTATCCCAAGTTGAATTTTGTTTTTGACGATCAATACTCCAATAATTTTCAGGATTAAAAAGAATTGCTGTTTTTCTGGCAAGATATTCTGCCGGTTTCTTTTCCCGAGGTTGATAATTGTTACGGAGCATCTTTATTTCCTTCATAAAAGTAGCATATTCATATCCTCCGGAAGTTACCGTAACGCCATCCGGTCCTACTATTCCATAATGATATTGTTCTGTTCCATACAAGGGTTGACGATAACGATACGTACAGACAAAATCACTGCCTCCTGCAAAAACGCTCCATAACCATAGGCGAACAGCCCCGGGAAGCGGTTGAGGATTTATTGTCCCCCAATTTACTTGTCCAGGTTGAAGTTCCATTACTCCATAAGTTCCTTGAATAGGACGAAAAAAATCATTTGCCATAGCAATGCGTAATGGATTCCCTACGCGATAGCCTCTTCTGCCGATGCCTTCGTTCTCGCCATAAACCATATAACGTGTATAAGATTGGAAGTCAAGATCTTTGCTACCTCCAATATGACCACCGTCATAATCCGGTATATAGTTTGTAGTCACCCACTGATTTTTAGCATATTTCTTTATTAAAAGACATTGATCTTCCAAAAAATCATTTGTTTCTTTGGCAGCAAACCGACGATAATCCAATATCTGATGATGATTCATAAACATCTGACAAAACTGCGGTATATTAATCTGATCAAAAGAAGAATATGCTTCACTCCAAAAAGCCGTACCCCAGGCATCGTTTAACTCTTTAATCTGATTATGATATTTTTCTCTCAAAAAATTTCTAAATTCTTCTTGAGCCTTAGGCTGATAATCAAACTGAACATGAGGTTCGTTATCCAGCTGCCATCCCATAATACGAGGATCATGCCCATAATGCTGTGCAAGTTTTTCTATCATTTTAAAAGAAAGTTCACGATAAAGAGGCGAAGCAAAAGACGCATGCTGGCGAGCTCCGTGATCGAGGACTGTTCCGTCTTCTTCTTTTACTAAGATTTCAGGATATTTACGAGTCAACCATATCGGAGGGGTAGCCGTGGATGTACACATAATTACTTTCAGATGATATTTAGCCGCCAAAGCAACAGCACGATCCAACCAACCGAAATCATACACTCCTTCCTGAGGTTCCAACTGCTGCCATGCAAATTCCGCAAAATGTGTAAATTCAAAACCAAGTTCATGCATTTTCTTAAAATCACGTTCCCATTGACTTTCATCCCAATGCTCCGGATAATAATAAACACCTGTTAAACACAAATCGCGATCATTAAACCATTTACCGGATTGGGCCGTAGCAACAATGGAAAAGAATCCTGCAAAAAACAGCAAAGTGAAAAGTTTTTTCATAATCTTAGGATTTAGATAAATATTAGCGACAAAATTAAATAAAAAACGAAAGAGATTGAACGAATGAATAGTCAAAACAAGCAAAAAAGAATATAGAAAATGATTTTTTAATATAATATTTAATCTTTATGTACCTCATCCTATTTCCCCAATACTAAAATTTTCTAACTTAGCGGTTAGTTAATTGTTATAATAAACCATATATACTATGAGGAAATTAATTTTAGGAATTGTTTTGCTGTTAATAGCTTCATTTCTTCCTGCCCAGAATGTACTCGATCTCTCCGGAAAATGGGACTTCGAAATAGACCGGAAAAACTTGGGAGATTATATTTCCTTACCGGGATCCATGCCAGAAAAACTGAAAGGTGATGATGTGACCGCCCATACAAAATGGACCGGAAGTTTATATGACAGCACTTACTATTACAGCCCCTATATGGAAAAATATAGAAAAGAAGGTAACATTAAATTACCATTCTTTCTTACGCCTGATAAACATTATGTAGGAGTAGCTTGGTACAAAAAAGAAATTAAAATTCCCTCTTCATGGAAAGGAGAAAGAGTAGAACTGTTTTTGGAAAGGCCCCATATTGAAACGACAGTATGGATAAACGGTAAAAAAGTAGGAACGAAAAACAGTTTATGTGTTCCACATATCTACGATCTTACTAATTTTGTCCATCCGGGAAATTGCCGGATAGCCATTCGAGTGGATAATCGCATTAAAGATATAAACGTCGGCCCCGATTCGCACAGCATTACAGACCAAACTCAAGGTAACTGGAATGGTATCGTAGGTAAAATATGTTTAAGAACGACTCCTAAAATATATTTTGATGATATTCAAATTTTCCCTGATATACATAAAAAATGTGCTAAAATAAAAATGAAAATTCTTTCGGCAAATAAAACTCATCGTAAAATAACCGTAACTTTATCTGCTGAAAGTTTCAATTCAAATATACGACAAACCATTCCGGCAGTCAAAAAAACATTTACTATTAATAGTCAAAGTACAGATCAAGAAATGATTCTCCCGATGGGCGAAAATGTTTTATTATGGGATGAATTCACACCGGCTCTCTATAGACTCTCCGCTCAATTATCTTTTGGAAAAGAGACGGAAACAAAAAAAGTTGAATTTGGAATGCGTGAATTCAACATTAAAGGTAAATGGTTCTATATCAATGGCCGAAAAACAATGCTTAGAGGAACTGTGGAGAATTGTGATTTCCCTTTAACCGGATATGCTCCTATGGATGTAGAATCGTGGGAACGAGTATTCCACATCTGTAGGAACTATGGATTAAACCACATGCGTTTCCACTCATATTGTCCACCGGAAGCCGCTTTTATAGCAGCAGACCGAGTCGGTTTCTATTTACAGCCCGAAGGACCAAGTTGGCCCAATCATGGACCTAAGCTTGGAATGGGACAACCTATTGATAAATATTTGATGGATGAAACTATTGCCATGAGCAAAATGTATGGAAATTATGCTTCATTCTGTATGCTCGCATGTGGAAATGAGCCTTCGGGAAGATGGGTGGAATGGGTAAGCCATTTTGTCGATTATTGGAAAAAAACCGATTCAAGAAGAGTATATACCGGAGCATCAGTAGGAAATAGTTGGCAATGGCAACCCAAAAACCAATATCATGTAAAAGCAGGAGCCCGTGGTTTGGACTGGACTAAATCTGCACCTGAATCGGAAAGTGACTTTCGCCTACGAATAGATACAGTGAAACAACCTTATGTTTCCCATGAAATGGGACAATGGTGTGCTTTCCCAGACTTTAATGAAATCCGAAAATACACGGGCGTAAACAAAGCAAAAAATTTCGAAATATTTCAAGATTTACTTAATGAAAATCAAATGGGTGAACAAGCTCAAAACTTCTTAATGGCATCAGGAAAACTTCAAGTCCTATGTTACAAAAATGAAATAGAGAAAACTTTGCGTACACCGGATTATGCCGGATTTCAAATGCTGGCACTCAACGATTATTCAGGACAGGGAACTGCTTTAGTAGGAGTTCTTGATGTCTTCTTTGAAGAAAAAGGATATATAAATGCTCCCGAATGGCGTCGTTTCTGCAGTGAAACGGTTCCTCTTGCCCGTTTACCTAAATTCGTATATACGAATAAAGAAACATTTTCTGCACAAATTGAAGTTGCGCACTTCGGCCCTAAACCTATTATTGATGCACAAACGTGTTACACCATAAAAGATGAATATGGGAAAATATATGCTTCCGGGGAATTGAAAAAGCAGACAATACCTATAGGAAATAACTGCAATTTAGGTGAAGTAATATTTCCCCTGGAAGAAATTACAGAACCTATTAAACTTGATCTTGAAGTATACATAAAAGGCACCCATGCCATCAATGATTGGGAATTCTGGGTTTATCCTGCTCAAGTCAACATTACCAAGGGGGACATTTATGAAACGGATTCGTTAGACAGCAAGGCAATAGATATTCTGAATAAAGGAGGAAAAGTTTTAATAACTGCGAACGGTAAAATTTCCTACGGAAAAGATATTGTGCAATATTTTACACCTGTATTTTGGAATACTTCTTGGTTCAAAATGCGTCCGCCGCACACCACAGGTATATACACGAATAATTACCATCCGCTTTATCGAAACTTCCCGACTGAATATTACAGTAATCTGCAATGGTGGGAATTGCTGAATAAGGCCCAAGTAATGCAATTCTCCAATTTCCCTGCTAAATTCCAACCTCTTGTACAATCTATAGATACATGGTTTATCAGCCGCAAGGCGGGTCTGTTATTTGAAGCTAATGTGGGTAATGGCAGATTAATGATGACTTCTATGGATATAAAAAGTGATCCGGAACACAGAATAGTAGCCAGACAGCTTTATAAAGCTATTCTAGATTATATGAACAGTGACTGTTTCCGTCCATCCTATACCATAGAATTAAAACAAATCCGGGAACTATTTACAAAAACCACTTCAAAAGTCAGTTCATTCACTAAACAATCACCCGATGAATTAAAACCTAAAATTATAAGATAAAATGAGAAAAACCGTCTTTTCCATGTGCCTGCTGATAAGCATTCTATGTCAAGCACAAAGCTTCAAGTTCGATTTCACTCCTACAAAAAAAACAGTTGCGGGAATGATAAAAATAAAACCTACTACAATTTACAATGAACAAACCGGATACGGATTCGATTTGTTACCTGTACCCAAATACGGGAGTAAAGCTCCTTTCTTTTTTTCGGTGAAAGTTCCTGATGGAAACTACAAAGTAACTGTTGTTTTAGGCAGTAAAAAACATGCCGGGAAAACCACTGTCCGTGCCGAATCCCGCCGACTTTTTCTTGAAAATATTTTTACTAAAAAAGGAGAATTAAAAACACTTACATTTACGGTTAATAAACGCGACAGTATTATAAACGGAAATGAAAAAGTACTCATAAAACCACGTGAACGTCATAAACTGAATTGGGATGATAAATTAACATTCGAGATTAACGGAGATGATCCCGCATTAAGTCAAATTTCAATTGAAAAAGCTGGGAATGACGTAGTAACGCTTTTTCTCTGCGGCAACTCGACTGTTGTCGATCAAGATAATGAACCATGGGCGAGTTGGGGACAAATGATTCCCAGATTCTTTGATGAACATGTTTGTATAGCCAATTATGCAGAAAGCGGAGAAGCAGCCAATACCTTTATCGCTGCCAAACGATTAAAAAAGGCCCTCACTCAAATAAAAGCGGGAGATTATATCTTTATGGAATTCGGACATAATGATCAAAAGCAAAAAGGTCCGGGAAAAGGCGCTTACTATTCTTTCATGACCAACTTGAAGATCTTTGTCGATGAAGCTATTGCCCATGGAGCTCATCCCGTATTGATAACTCCTACTCAACGCCGTAGCTTCGATGCCAACGGGAAAATAATGGAAACTCATCTGGATTTTCCGGATGCCATGCGTTGGCTCGCCGCAAAAGAACATATTCCTTTGATAGAACTTCATAATATGACACGAACCTTATATGAAACTCTTGGCGTTGAAAAATCCGTAAAAGCATTTGTCCACTATCCTAAGGGAACTTTTCCAGGGCAGACTACGGATTTGGCAGATAATACCCATTTTAATCCTTATGGTGCTTATCAGGTAGCAAAATGTGTTATTGAAGGTATGAAAAAGAACAAATTCGACTTTATCAGCCATTTACGCCCGGACTATAAAGCTTATGATCCGGCTCATCCGGATCCTATAGAATCCTTTCACTGGAACAATAGTCCGTTCACTGAGATAGAAAAACCCGACGGTAACTAAAATAAAAACAACAATTATGAAAAAAATATTGTTTCTATTGTTTACTTGGTTCTGCTTCTTTCAAGTTCATGCAGGTAATAAGATTTTTTACTTACAAGGAGATGTCCGGCAGTCTAAAGTTATTGTAACTCAAGGAACTTCCGTGTCATTAAATATTCCTGAATTATGCGGTGTCATCCAATTCGGTATAATTAAAGGTAATGAAAGCATATGGTTTAAAGATGCAAAAAATCTGAAAGTAAAACAAGATAATAGAATCATAACTTATACCTTAAAAGATAAGATATTAGAAAACGGAGAAATTATTTTCAGAATGGAACCTATGAAAAATGCAGATGGTTTCTTAATAGAAATGAGTTGCATTAATTGTCCCGGGAATGCAAACCTGCTTTGGTGTTACGGCGGAGCGTATAATAAAGTAATAAAAAATAAGGAAGACTGCATGCTTCTACCCGAATATTGCAAAGAAAACATCTTTAGCATTGAGCGTACTTCATTTTGCGTTTATTTCGGAGAATCAATGAAATTCAGAACTTTTCAAGGAATCACGCCCCTCTCTTCCGAAATTCGGCTTTGTGATGCACATCAACAGCTTAATCCGTTACAGTATTTTAAATCCGGGAAAAAAACCGACGCACAGTCATTAGGCGCAATTTGCAAATTAGACAATCAGAACAAATTATATTTTGCATTCTACGCTCCTAACCGTGGCACGGATTATAATTATTTCATGTTGTCCAAACTTTTTAATGAATAAAAAATATGAAAAAACTATTGATTATTCTAACCGGTCTTTATATCTGCCTGCAAATAGGAGCTGAGACCTATAACGTAAAAGACTTCGGAGCAAAAGCAGACGGTAAAACAATAGATTCACCGGCTATCAACAAAGCTATAGAAGAAGCCGCAAAAAATGGAGGAGGAACCGTGTATTTTCCGTCCGGCGAATATGCTTGTTATTCTATCAGAATGCAAAGTCATATCAAACTTTTATTGGAGAATGGAGCAAAAATAATTGCCGCGTATCCGGAAGAAAACAAAGGTTATGATACGGCCGAAGAAAATCCTGAAATAGAAGGCTTTCAGGATTTTGGACACAGTCATTGGAAAAATTCTCTTATTTGGGGAATCGGGCTGGAAGACATCACAATATGTGGAAACGGACTCATTTACGGTAAAGGTCTGAGCCGTGAAGAAAGCCGCATTCAAGGCGTTGGCAACAAAGCCATCAGCTTGAAGAATTGCAATAGAGTCACCATTCAAGATGTTAATATGTTACACTGCGGTCATTTTGCTATATTGGCAACAGGTATAGAAAATCTTAGTATTTTGAATGTAAAAGTCGATACGAATAGAGACGGTTTTGATATTGACTGTTGCAGAAATGTACGTATCAGTCAATGCACAGTCAACTCTCCATGGGATGACGCTATAGTGTTGAAAGCATCTTATGCATTAGGAAAGTTTAAAGACACGGAAAATGTCACTATAAGTGATTGTTACGTAAGCGGGTTTGATCAAGGAACAGTATACGATGCAACTTATGAATATGACATCAAGCAAGCTCCCGACCACGACAATAGTACAGGACGAATAAAACTGGGGACGGAATCGAGCGGAGGATTCAAAAACATAGCCATTAGCAATTGTGTATTTGATCATTGTCGCGGACTAGCCTTGGAAACAGTTGATGGAGGTCACATGGAAGATGTTGTTATTAATAATATAACAATGCGTGATATCACAAACTCCCCTATTTTCCTAAGATTGGGAGCCCGGATGAGAAGTCCGAAAGGAACTCCGATGGGAAGCATGAAACGCATTATTATTTCAAATATAAATTGTTATAACGCGATGTCCAAATATGCCTCTATTATCACCGGTGTACCTGGCCATAATATTGAGGATGTCACATTAAGCGACATACATATTTACCATCAGGGTGGCTATACGGCTACGGAGTCCCAAACCTCAGTGCCTGAAATGGAAAATAAATATCCCGAACCTTCAATGTTTCGCTGTACAATCCCGGCTAAAGGATTCTTTATACGTCATGCTCAAGGCATCAAATTCAAAAATATCGACTTTCATTTCGACAAACCTGATACCCGCCCGCTTTTTGTTACCGATGATACCAATGATATAGAATACCAAAATATCGAAGTTGACGGGAAAAACGTTGAGGACCCGTTAAAGTAAATAAAACCCGAAAGAACATGAGCTGAGCTCCAAAAGTTTTTGCTTAACTTTTGAGGCTCAGATAAATCTTATTATTATATTTGATCTACTCCGATCAAGGTCAAACTAATACGTTTTCTAGATTGATCTACCGAAAGTACTTTAACCCTTAAATGTTGATGAAGACTTACAATTGTAGTGGGATCGGATATATATTTATCCGCCAATTGTGAAATATGTACGAGTCCTTTTTCATGTACGCCTATATCGACAAAAGCTCCGAAATTGGTAATATTACTCACTATACCATTCAACACCATACCTTCATGTAAATCTTCCATCGTTCGAACATCCGGATCGAAAGAAAAAACTTCCGCTAAGCCGCGCGGATCCAAGCCCGGTTTTTCCAACTCTTTCATAATATCCGTCAAAGTAGGAAGACCTGTTTCGGACGTAATATAACGTTTCAAATCTATCTTATCACGTAGTTCTTTGTTTGCAATCAAATCTCGTACTTTACAATTCAGGTCTTTCGCCATCTGTTCTACTACAAGATAACTTTCCGGATGCACGGCTGTAGCATCCAACGGATTTTTGGCCTCCGGAATTCTCAAAAAGCCGGCACACTGTTGAAAAGCCATTGTACCCAGTCTAGGAACCTTTTTCAGTTGAGCTCTACTGATAAAAGGACCATTTGCTTTACGATATTCCACAATATTGGAAGCCAATTGCGGTCCTAAACCCGATACGTAAAGGAGTAAATGCCGACTTGCTGTATTCAGATTCACCCCGACACTGTTCACACAGCTTTCTACCGTTTGATCCAATTGCTTTTTAAGACGTGTTTGATCTACATCATGTTGGTACTGCCCTACCCCGATAGATTTTGGATCTATCTTTACCAGTTCGGCCAACGGATCCATTAAACGACGACCGATAGAAACGGCACCACGCACTGTTACATCATAATCGGGAAATTCTTCACGTGCAGTTTTGGAAGCAGAATAAACCGAAGCCCCATCTTCACTTACAACAAAGATCTCAACAGAATGGGAAGTCTTCAGTTGGGAAACCAAATCTTCAGTTTCCCGACCGGCCGTTCCATTACCGATAGAGATGGCTTCTATCTTATACATTTCTATAAATTGCGATAATTTACGCAATGCCTGTGCTCGTTCATTCTGTGGAGGATGAGGATAAATGGCTTCATTATGAAGTAAATTACCCTGAGCATCCAAACAAACCACCTTGCAACCGGTACGGAATCCGGGATCTATACCCATCACTCTCTTTTGTCCCAAAGGAGGAGCCAATAACAACTGACGAAGATTTTCCGCAAATACGCGAATGGCCTCTTCATCCGCTTTTTGCTTACTTAATACTGCAAATTCATTTTCGATAGATGGCTTAAGTAAACGCTTATAAGCATCTTTAACCGCATCTCCTACCAGTCGACTGCTCTCATTATTTCCACGTACATACTGTCGTAAAAGACGTTCCACGCATTGTTCGTCATCGGGAGAAACAGATACCGATAACATCCCCTCGGCTTCACCTCTTCGTATGGCCAACAAACGATGTGAAGTGCATCGCTTT
>CAZKSK010000057.1:0-11374 GCA_964555225.1 uncultured Bacteroides sp. | reverse complement strand
CTCTTCATGAACCTACAGATAAACGGATTTTTGTTATCAGTAAAGCTTTTCGTGTGGGTTACACTATTGATCAGATTCACGATTTGACCAAAATTGATAAATGGTTTTTGCAGAAGTTAATGAATATTATGAATACTTCTAAAGAACTTCATAAAGTCAAATCAATGGATAGCTTAACTCCTGATTTAGTAAGAAAAGCTAAAATACAAGGCTTTACGGATTTTCAGATAGCTAGGGCAATAGGTTTGGAAAAAGTTATGGATATCGAGGATGGTAGCATGATGATCCGTACCTATAGAAAAGCACATTCAATTATGCCTGTAGTAAAACAAATAGATACACTAGCTGCTGAATATCCTGCAAAAACGAATTATTTGTATCTGACTTACAATGGAATAGCTCATGATATAGATTATGAAAAAGATCATCGTTCGGTTGTAGTACTTGGCTCTGGAGCCTATCGCATTGGTTCGTCTGTAGAATTTGATTGGTGTGGTGTACAAGCTTTAAATACAATTCGTCGAGAAGGTTATCGTAGTGTGATGATTAATTATAACCCAGAAACTGTTTCAACTGATTATGATATGTGTGACCGTCTTTATTTTGACGAGTTAACATTTGAGCGCGTGATGGATATTTTGGATTTGGAAAGTTCCCATGGAGTAATAGTCTCTACAGGTGGTCAAATACCTAATAATTTAGCAATGCGTCTTGATGCTCAACATGTTAATATTCTTGGGACTACAGCTAAGAGTATAGATAATGCAGAGGACAGGGAAAAATTTTCAGCAATGTTGGATCGAATAGGTGTAGATCAACCGGCTTGGAGAGAATTAACATCTATGACTGATATTAATAAATTTATTGATGAAGTTGGTTTCCCAGTTCTAGTTCGTCCATCCTATGTTCTTTCTGGTGCAGCAATGAATGTCTGTTCTAATCAGGAAGAATTGGAACGTTTTTTAAAACTTGCTGCTAATGTGTCTAAAAAACATCCTGTAGTAGTTAGTCGTTTTATTGAACATGCCAAAGAAGTTGAAATGGATGCAGTAGCCAAAGATGGGGATATAATAGCTTATGCAATTAGTGAACATGTAGAATATGCGGGTGTTCATTCAGGTGATGCTACAATACAGTTTCCTCCGCAGAAATTATATGTAGAGACTGTTAGGCGTATTAAAAATATTTCCCGTAAAATCGCAAAAGAATTGAATATTTCAGGACCATTTAATATTCAATATTTGGCAAGAGAAAATGACATTAAGGTAATAGAATGCAATTTACGTGCATCGCGTAGTTTCCCATTCGTTAGTAAAGTGCTGAAAATAAATCTCATTGATTTGGCTACAAAGGTTATGTTGGGACTACAGGTTGAAAAGCCTAATAAGAATCTGTTCGAATTGGATTATGTAGGAATTAAGGCTTCACAGTTTTCTTTTAATCGTTTGCAGAAAGCAGATCCCGTCTTAGGCGTAGATATGGCTTCAACAGGTGAAGTCGGTTGTCTGGGTGATGACACATCAACTGCTATTTTAAAAGCGATGTTGTCAGTAGGTCAGCGTATTCCCCAAAAGAATATACTCCTTTCTACAGGTGGTGCCAAACAGAAGGCTGATATGCTTGATGCTTCCATGATGTTGATAAAGAAGGGTTATAAACTGTTTGCTACAGGAGGAACATCTCGTTATCTTACTTTGAATGGGGTAGAGAATACTTTGGTATATTGGCCAAGTGAAGAAGGACAACCACAGGCTCTCGATATGCTTCATAAAAAACAAATTGATATGGTAGTTAATATACCCAAAGATTTATCCCCACATGAGTTAACTAATGGTTATAAGATTCGTCGTGCTGCAATAGATTTGAATATTCCGTTGATAACAAATGCACGTTTGGCAAGTGCTTTTATTAATGCATTCTGCACAGTTAATATAGACGATATTGATATTAAGAGTTGGGCTGAATATAAATAAATATTATCATGAGTGGAATTATAAAAAAGGGAAGATTTCTTCCCTTTTTTATTGGCATTATGGATTTTTAATTAAGTCTGAAAACGATACGAAAGATACCATCTTGAAAGCGAGTACTACTAATGCGAAATTTTCCAATTTCAGAAGTATTGTTAACATGAATTCCTATACATGGACAAGCATCATAATCACCGATTCTAACAATGCGTAACATTTCGCTGGCATCATCAGGTAGTTTTTTTAAATCGAACATTTTTTGAGCTTTTTGTTGAGACATATATTCCATAGTTACCGGCAGACTCTGAGTAATTATTTTATTTACTTGCTGTTCGATTTCTATGATTTGTTCTGGAGTTGGACTTTTTAATAGATTATAATCTAATTTGCTTTTGGTTCGCTCAATATGAGTCTTACGGGAACGTTCGCAACCAAATATCCTTATCATAGTTTGATTCAAAATATGTTCAGCCGTATGCATTGGTGGATATTCTTCTTTATTATGTTCGTTTAAAATGGGTGCCTCCATAATCAATTTATTAATTCTATGCAAAGATAGTTGTTCTTAACTATTAATTTAATGAAAAAGTAAAGCTTTTGCTAAAAAATAATTTTTTTTTAGATGATAATAATTAAAAATATAGTTATTTTTAATCATTTCTACATTATATGATTTATGAAACTATATTATATTTTTCATAGTGGTTTTGTCATAATAGAAGATAGAACAGCAGTGATTATTGATTTTTATGAAGATTCAATTGATGAGTTTCATGGAATAATTCATGATGTATTAATTCATAATTTTAGTAAGATTTATGTTTTATCTTCTCATTTTCATTCGGATCACTTTAATAAATACATATTTTCCTGGAAATTACAAAGGCCGGATATTGTTTATATTTTATCACGAGATATTTTGCGTCATAAACGTGTAAAAAATGATGAAGCTATTTTTCTAATGAAAGGAGAAGAATATGACGATGGTTTTTTAAAAGTAAAAGCATATGGATCTACAGATGCTGGGGATTCTTTTCTAATAATTCTTCATGGAGTTAAATTTTTTCATGCTGGAGATTTAAATAATTGGCATTGGGCAGATGAATCGACTTTACAAGAGATAAAGAAAGCTGAAGGAGATTATTTTGCGGAATTAAAATATATTACTAATGATATACAGTCGGTAGATGTGACTATGTTTCCTGTTGACAGAAGAATTGGGACAGATTATTTTAGAGGAGCAAAACAGTTTCTTGAACGAATAAATGTTCGGATTTTTATCCCCATGCACTTTACATACGATTATGAAGGAGGGAATGCTTTTCAAGAAGAAGCAGAGAAGTATGGGAGCATTTTTATTCCTATTAAGAAAAAAGGTCAGGAAATAAATATTACGGATTTATTAGAATTGAATAAAGAACTTTAATTTACTGTCTTTATTTATAAATAATCCCTTTTTGTCATTAAATTATTTCATTCTGAAAAAATTAATTGAAATATAATCAATAAAATTTGCTTGGAATTCTGAATTAATTTATCTTTGTCCTATTATGATATAATAAGAGCGTATGAAAAGATTTGGTTTTAAATCTCTGTTTTTTTGTTTCATGTTGCTTTCTTTTGTATCGTGCAGTCAAGAAAATGACAATCTCATTACATCTTTCACTGATACAATGTTGGAAGGTGAAGATAGTGTAGTTGTTATTCCTATAAATACAACGGAGTGGAATATTTCCTGTGTGTATAATCCTGATGGTTTACCTATTTATGACATTAATGGTGTGCCTTTACAATTAAAAGGGTTAGGTGAAATATCTAGTAGCTGGTTTAAGATCAAGCGTGAATCATCTATGGAGCTGAAGGTTGAAGTAGATGAGAATTTTGATGCAGGTACGCGGGGCCTGATTATTGAGTTGTCGCAAGGTTCTATATTAGAGGATGTTACTATCCGTCAAAAGAAGTCAGAGGGTTATGTTTTTTCTAAAATAGACTATGCGTTGGAAGATGGAGATGGAATAAGTGAATTTAGTGAGCCTTATGTTTCAGCTGCATCTTTTGTTATGAGTAACAAGACAAGTGTTGATCAGAAAATGATATTATGTCCATATAAAGGATTACAATCAGAATCGACATTTATAAGTGATGATGCAACAGCTTTTAGTTGGACTTCTGGTGATGAAGTTGAGGTTAAGGTTCCTGTTACCATTTCACATGGAACAATTTCTTATGATAACTCTTTGAGGAAATATGATAAAAAGGCAACCCAGTTTCTATCAAAAATAAACGATCAAACTTTTGATGTAAAAGTTCCTGCTAACTCTGTTTCAACTGCTCAAATAACAAATATTAAGTATCAAAAGATTCAGGCAACATATTACATGACATTGATTAGCCGTCGTACAAAGGCGGAAAAACATATTAAGGGGAAATGGATTCAGACGTCTCCTATAGATTGTGTTGTAAAAACTGATAATAAAATACTTAAATAATCATCAATATTTATGAGTAAGGTTATCTTTTCAGTAATAATGGGTATATGCTTATTATTCTGTAATAGTAGCGAAACATTAGCTCAGTGCAATAAAAAAGACAGTGCTTCTGTTGTTAGTACAATTCTTGCACGTCGTAGTGTCCGTAAATATAAACCGGAAGTGGTTCGTCGTGATCAAATGGATATTATTCTTAAATGCGGAATTAATGCACCTAGTGGAATGAATAGACAACCTTGGTTAATTAGAGTTGTGGATGATTCTGCTTTTTTGAACGGAATAACAAAGTTGTATATTGAAAACCAGAAAGACGGTCGTGGTGCAAAAATGTTTAAAGAATCTGGTTTTAGAAACATATTTCGCAATGCTCCAACCCTTGTTTTTATTGCTTCTCCCAAAGATGGAAGTGGGCAGTTGGATTGTGGTTTATTAGGTGAAAATATTATTTTATCTGCACAAAGTATGGGTGTTGGCTCATGTTGTTTAGGAGGTATAATTAGTTTTATGAATAGTGATATAGCCAAAGATTTTTATAAGAGATTAAATCTCCCAAGTGATTATCAATTATTGTATGCTATTGCTTTAGGATATCCTGATGAAAGTCCTGCTGCTAAGCCTCGTGATACTAGTAAAATACAGTGGGTGAAATAGTTCCTTACGACAAATAAAAAATCTCAAAAGCAACTAATTGCTTTTGAGATTTTTTTATTAGTTTATACGACATCTCGTCGTTTTCTAATAAATAAAGCACGATGTGCTTTCACCTTTTGTTAACCTTAAATCTAATACTATGAAAAACTGAGTGCAAAATTACTTGTTTATTTTATAATTACAAGTTCCGTGTTCGTAAACGGTCTCTATATAACAACGTTTAACGAATTTGATTTTTCTTTTACACTTGTATATCATTCAACGGATGTCAATTTAATCTTTAGTATTTTACCACTGAAAGAAGAAACTTCTGTATTTAATTGTCTGTCGGGAAGGAGATTTACTATTTCTTTTTGTGCCGTAAGTAGGTTAATTGCTTCACAATCCTTTTTTTCTTTCATTTTTAGAGATTCGAAAGCATGTGATGGAATGTTGAGCCCTACATTTGCAGGTAGTTCATCGAAGTTTGCAATTATAAGAAGTAATTCATCCTCGTATTTACGAAAAAATGCAAATTGTTTGTGTTCATTAAATGTCCAATTCCCATAATTTACATACATTAAATCAAAAAAGGAACCTTTTTGTATAGCTTTTTCTGTATTACATAAATTCAATAATTTTTTGTAGAACATTTGTAATCGCTTTTCATTATCATTTAATTTTTTTCCATCAAATTTACCTCCATTACGCCATCGCCAAATTTTATCGATGCACCAATAATCAAATATTGTTGTTCGTCCATCTCTTCCACTGTAGCCTTCATTATCCATTCCATTTTCACCCAGTTCCTGGCCAAAATATATCATTACAGGGTTTGTTCCTATACAGGCAGTTACAATCATTGCAGGTATGCCTCTCCACCCGCTTAATGCAAAAAAATCAGATGCAATACGTTGCTCATCATGGTTTTCCATGAAATTTAACATTTTCTCCTGTGGAACGCTCAAACTCTGCCAACAACCTGTAAGTGCTGACGCTGATTGATTGTTACATGTAATAGCACGAAGAGTATCGTATAGACCCACTTTATCATAGAGATAATCAAATTTTCCAACTTCTAGATATAGCCGATAAAATGGACGATTATAAACTTCTGCAATAAAGATAATATGTGGATATTTTTTCTTGATTTGCGGAATTACCCAGTTCCAAAATTCAACAGGGATCATTTCTGCCATATCGCATCGAAATCCATCTATCTTTTTATCTGACCAATACATTAAAATATCACGCATCTTATTCCAAGTATTTGGAATAGGTTGAAAATGTGTACAATGTCCGTTACAATAATCTACGCCATAATTTAATTTTACAGTTTCATACCAATCTGTTATGTTTGGGCAATTATCAAATCTATCATTACCAGTCGCTTTGGCTGGGATTTCTTCGTACGGCTTATCGGCTTTTTGTTGCAAATCAAAACATCCCTCAAATTTCTTCCCTGGAATATAATAAAAGTTATTTCTTGGATCAAAAGCATGTTCAGTGAAATCTTCCTCACCTAGATCTACTATATTTTTAGGTTTTGCATCACTGAAGTATTGCCTGGCAACATGATTACCAACGAAATCAATAATAACTTTCAGACCGGCTTTATGTGTTCTTCTGATTAAATTCTCAAATTCTTTCATTCTATTGGGTACGTCTATGGCTAAATCCGGATCAACATCATAATAGTCTTTAATAGCATAAGGAGAACCTGCAATACCTTTTACTATAGCCGGATGATCTTTTTTAATTCCGAATTTGCTATAATCGGTTTGAGTCGCATGTTCTATAATTCCAGTATACCAAATATGAGTAATTCCCAATGATTTGATTTTTTCAAGAGCTTTTGTAGTAAAATCTGAAAATTTTCCGCAACCGTTTTGAACTTTATTCCCATTAGACTCAGGCGTTATGTTGGCATTTCCAAATAGGCGAGGTAAAACTTGGTAGATAATAATTTTCTTATTTTCTTGGTTATCCATGGTCCTTATTAATTTGTTTTCGCAAATATAATTTTTTTCTGTGAAAAATAAAAAAAAGGATATCTGAATAACAGATACCCTTTAATAAATTGAATGAATGCTTTGATTATGCTTTCATTGGAATAATACTATGGGCATAAATTGAAGTATTAATTTTTTTTATTAAACCTTGTAATACAGTTCCAGGACCACATTCCGTAAAATCAGTTGCTCCATCTGCAATCATATTTTTTACAGTTTGAGTCCAACGAACGGAAGATGTTAATTGAGCAACAAGGTTCCTTTTAATTTCATCTATATCAGTATGTGGTTTAGCGTCTACATTTTGATATACAGGACATTTTGGACTGTGTATCTCTGTATTTTTTATAGCCGTTTCTAATTCTTCTTTAGCCGGTTGCATCAGTGGCGAATGAAAAGCGCCTCCCACTTTAAGAATTAAAGCTCTTTTGGCGCCAGCAGCTTTCATAAGTTCACATGCTTCATTAATTCCTTCAATTGATCCTGAAATAACAATTTGCCCAGGGCAATTATAGTTTGCACAAACTACAATTTTTCCTGTTGTATTTACTTGAGTACAAATTTCTTCTACTTTTTCGTCTGGAAGTGCAATAATGGCAGCCATAGTAGATTGTTGAGCTTCACATGCTTTTTGCATTGCTATTGCACGTGCATATACAAGTTTCAATCCATCTTCAAAAGTTAGTGCACCAGCGGCGACCAATGCAGAAAATTCGCCCAATGAATGTCCTGCTGTCATCTCCGGTTTGAATTCATCACCCATGCAAAAAGCTGAAATAACAGAATGGAGAAATACTGCCGGTTGAGTTATTTTTGTTTGTTTCAGTTCTTCATCCGTACCATTGAACATAATATCGGTGATACGATATCCTAATATCTCGTTAGCTTTTTCGAAAAGATTTTTTGCTAGTTCTGAGCTTTCATATAGATCTTTGCCCATACCTACAAATTGAGCTCCTTGTCCAGGAAATATAAATGCTTTCATATTTAAATTAATTTTTTAAATTCAACAGGTTGTAAAGTTACTAATAATTTCATTTGCAACCATTTTTTTCGGTCTTTTTTTTATTCAAACATTTCTTTCCATCCAAAATGTTATATATATTTGCTAAATAAATAATGGAGTAATGAAAAGAATACTAGTTAGTGGAGGATCTGGCTTTATAGGATCTCATTTATGTACCCGTTTAGTTAATGAAGGCAATGATGTAATTTGCTTGGATAATTATTATACAGGTTCTAAAGAAAATGTTTGGCATTTGATTCATAAACCTAATTTTGAACTAGTACGTCATGATATTATAAATCCTTATTGGGCGGAAATAGATGAGATTTATAATTTGGCATGTCCTGCATCACCTATTCATTATCAACATGATCCTATACAAACAACGAAGACGGCTGTTATGGGTTCAATGAATATGTTAGGATTAGCCAAACGTACTCATGCTAAAATTATGCAGGCATCAACTAGTGAAGTTTATGGTGACCCAGCAGTAAATCCTCAACCTGAATCATATTGGGGTAGCGTTAATCCGATAGGAATTCGTTCATGTTATGATGAAGGGAAACGGTGTGCGGAAACTTTATTTATGGATTATCATAGGTTTCATGGTGTTCGAATTAAGATTATTCGTATTTTTAATACTTATGGTCCTCGTATGTTGGCCCATGATGGTCGAGTTGTCTCTAATTTTGTAGTTCAAGCTTTAAAAAATGAGAATATTACTATTTATGGTGATGGACAACAAACTAGAAGTTTTCAATATATAGATGATTTGGTAGATGGGATGATTAAAATGATGGCTACTGAAGATGATTTTATAGGGCCAATAAACATGGGTAATCCGGGTGAGTTTACCATTCTTCAACTTGCTGAAAAAGTAATTCAGCTATCACAATCAAAATCAAAAATTGTTTTTAAGCCGCTACCTTTTGATGATCCTCGTCAGAGGAAACCAGATATTACATTAGCAAAACAGAAATTGAATTGGGAACCCAAAATTAGTTTGGATGAAGGACTTTTAAAAATGATAGATTATTTTAAAACTATTATCAACAAGATTTAATAATTATTTATTATGGTAGGGGAATTAGAAAAACAAATAATCAAATCTGATTATACAATTATGGTTGTTGATGATGTAATGTCCAATGTTCTATTATTAAAAGTTTTATTATCTAATGAAGATTATAAAGTCATCACGGCCAATTTTGGACGGCAAGCACTTGAATTAGTACGAACGTTATCTCCAGATTTAATATTATTAGATGTAATGATGCCTGATTTAAGCGGTTTTGAAGTTGCTCAATATTTAAAATCAGATCCAATAACAGCAGATATTCCTATTATTTTTCTTACAGCTTTAAATAGTACTCAGGATATAGTTAAAGGATTTAATGTTGGAGCGAGTGATTTTGTATCAAAACCGTTCAATAAGGAGGAATTATTGATTCGTGTAATGCATCAAATATCGTTAATTGCAGCCAAGCGAATTATTTTAAAGAAAACAGAGGAGCTACAAAATACAATATTAGGGCGTGATAAACTTTATTCTGTTATAGCACATGATCTCCGTTCACCAATGAGTGCGGTTAAGATGGTACTTAATTTGTTAGCCGTTAGTCTATCTAAAGAACTTATTGGTAATGAGATGTCAGATATGATTGTTCAAGCGAATGAACAGGTGGAAGAAATATTTTCTCTTTTGGACAATTTACTTAAATGGACAAAGAGCCAAACAGGACGTTTGAATGTCGTTCGGCAAAAATTTATTATTAATGAAAGTGTAATGGGGATGGCCGATATTTTTAATATGGTTGCAAGTTCAAAGAAAATTAAGTTAGTGATTAAAGAAAATTCTTCAGATGGTAAATTGGAGGTTTATGCTGATATAGATATGGTAAAAACTATTTTGCGTAATTTGATTAGCAATGCAATAAAATTTAGTAAAGAAGGAACTTCAATTGAAATATTTTATAGCCATATTGATGGTTATGCAGTGATTAATGTTCAAGATCATGGATGTGGTATAAGTAAAGAAGATCAAACAAAATTATTTAATACAAAAACTCATTATAGCAAATATGGAACTCGTAATGAAGAAGGTTCAGGACTTGGATTATTGCTGTGCAAAGATTTTGCAGAAAAAAACGGAGGTAACTTATGGCTTGATTCTACAGAAGGTGTGGGATCTATCTTTAGTTTTTCGGTGCCTTTGATTTCTACCATTCAACCCTCATAAAAACAGGGTAATGATCACTATAGTCAATTTCTTTATCTGTGTAATATGTCAAGCACTTTAAATCTGGAGAATGGAAAATATAATCTATTCTGAGAGGAGCTTTGGAACCTCGATATGTATACATCCATCCGCTTCCTGCTTCAATAAAACCATCTTTCATTCCTCCTAATAAAGTCTTGTAACAAAAAGAATAAGGCGTATCATTAAAATCGCCGCATAATATCATTGGTTTATCACACGTTCGTATTTTATTAGCTACTGTTATAGCTTGCCCTCCGCGAACTTTGAATTGGTCGGCATAACTGCTTGATATTGTTTCTGCTTTTTCCTCGTTAGAAATTAGTTCTCCTTTCTTTTCACGTTTGTACATCCTATGAAGTGCTCCACTAATCCCTGTCGTCTGCAAATGAACATTTATTACTCTGATAATTTTTCCATTAACATTTATGTCAGCCCACATTGCACTATTGTTTGTTCCATCAAAATTTATTTTTTCATTTGCTTTTATTGGATATTTACTAAAGATAACCATATCACCGGTACCTGTCACAGCATATGGATATTCCGTTTTATACA
Organism: uncultured Bacteroides sp.; assembly: GCA_964555225.1. Taxonomy (GTDB): domain Bacteria; phylum Bacteroidota; class Bacteroidia; order Bacteroidales; family Bacteroidaceae; genus Phocaeicola_A. The sequence goes on along the minus strand of CAZKSK010000057.1, from coordinate 452 downwards.
CTTTAGTAATACTTTCTTGTGTAAGACTTATTATATCTGCATATTCTTGGAAGCAAATTATGTCAACATTGTTTTTTATCATTGAATTTAAAATATCCTTTCCAATGAAGCCTGAGCTTTCTTTATTGAAAGATCTGACGTTGAACGTAGCTATTTTTAAGCCATAATTACTATCGGCTGGTTTACCTCTCAACTGATAGAATGTACCAATATAATTCCAACAGCAAATTAATGAAAAAATAGGAATTATAATCCATAATTTAAATCGAATAATCCAATAAATAACAGCTATTATATTGCATATAATAAGTATGGGTAAGCCAAGACATAAAAAAGCTTTGTAAATATTTTCAGAGGGAGGAGTATTTCCTGCATAGAGCCCTATGATCGTAATTACTGCTAAAATAAGCGTAAACATCACTGAAAGCAGTTGAAAATATTTTATAACGGCC
>CAZKSK010000056.1:0-11381 GCA_964555225.1 uncultured Bacteroides sp. | reverse complement strand
AATTCTGTTAAATGGAGGGGAAGGAAAAACTTTATTGGTGGTCTCCGGTTGGCAGGATGTTAATATCGGTGATATTGCCCATACACCAGGACTTTTACATGTCTTGGAAACTTTTCTTCCAAAAGCAAAGATAATTCTTTGGAAAAAGAGTAGCTCAAGCGAAATAGTAAAGCAGTTATTAAGTAATAACTTTCCAAAAATAAAAGTGATTTACGGAGGAGTTGATTCAGATAAAGATGTGACTAGTTCCGATGTATTAGCAGCCTTTGGGGAAGCGGATGTCATGATTCATGGTTCCGGCCCTTCAGTTGTAGGGCAGTCGAATTTGGAAGCATGGATCAAAACAGCCCGAAAGCCATTTGGTATTTTTGGAGTTACCATTCAGTCTGTTAGCAGTAGTTTAAAGGAATTGCTTCAAAGAGCTTCATTTATTTATACCCGCGAGACAAAATCTATAGAAGTTTTAAGAGAAGCTGGCATTTACGGAAAACATATTTCTTTTGCACCTGATGCTACTTTCTTTATGGATATTCATGACGAAAAAAAGGCAGAGGTTTTTTTGCGGGAAAATGGTCTGAAAAAAAAGAAATTTATTTGTGCGATTCCCCGACTCAGGTATACTCCATATCATACTTTCCGCCCTAATAATGCAGGATGGACTGCAGAGAAAATAAAAATGGTTGAAGAAACAAATGAGAAATATAAAGAAATAGACCATGCAAAAATGCGAGAGGTAATGATTCGTTGGGTACGAGAAACAGGTAACAAAGTTTTAGTGTGTCCCGAGATGACTTATCAGGTAGACATAATGGATGAACTTTTGATCGACCCACTTCCTGAGGATATAAAATCATTCGTCATTAAAAGGGGTTATTGGGCTCCTGACGAAGCTGCTTCAGTCTACGCCAGCGCGCATATCGTAATTAGTTTTGAATGCCATTCTCCAATTATTGCATTACATAATAATACGCCAGCATTTTATCTCCGACAACCTGAAGATACTATAAAAGGACAAATGTATTATGATTTGGGTTATAACGACTGGACATTTGAGATTATGGATGCAACAGGGAAAGAAATAGCAGATGAGTTGATGTTTGTGACTACAAATTACCCTTTAGCACTGGAGAAAATAAAGGCATCGAATAAGCAAATTAGTGAAATCTATGCTGAAGCAGTGAAGTCTATCTAGTTTAGATGTCTTCATTCTTAGGTTAAGAGAATGAACTAATTTCAAATTAATTTACTGAACAAATCAAAAATAACAAAACATGGGAGCAAAAATAAACAGACGGGATTTTCTAAACTTAAGTATTCCTGCAACGGGAGCGGTATTAATGGCTCCAGGATTTTTAAATTTCAAATTACTTTCAGAAATTAATGAACAGTTTTCTGGGAACAACCGACTTGATGAATATGATTTGGTTATTAATGGTGCCGGATTATCCGGTTATTTTGCTGCTATTGAGGCAACAAAAAAAGGGATGAACGTTCTGATCGTTGATAAACGACCTTTCCCGGGTTTTGAGATAACCGCCAAAAGAAAACTGTGGTTAGGTGTAGATGGCCTGGATCAATTTGATACAGATATGACCAACCTGTTTTTTCCCGAACAGGAAAAACATGAGATTTTCAGAGAAGGCGGACAAGGGCCGAATAACAGTGGATTCGGAGAGGAACTTCTTTTATTTGCAGGCAGTTTAAAAAAAGGATTATTGCGCAACCTTTTGCTAAACAAAGTACATATTCTCTTAATGACTGATGTTTGCGGGGTCTTTTCGAGAGAAAAAGATATTAATGGCGTTTTACTTGCTTGTAAACAAGGGTTGTTTGCCGTTAAATGTTCTAGCTTTATTGATGCGTCAGATAATGTTGTATTCAGTCGTGATATCTTTGGTCAGCAATATACGATTGATAGGGCTGGGTTTATTATGGAAATATTGGAAACCAAAGTTTCGCGAAAAATGGAACTTGTTGTTCCTCAGTCGCTTGGAGTAAGAGAAAATAAAATTGTTCTTCATCCCGGAAAAAATACCAAAGACCAAGCTTATTTGGAGATGGAGTTCGCAGTAGGAAGTCCTAATATTGAAGAAATCGAGTTTCAATCAAGACTGCTAACTTATGAGATTGGCAAAATACTAAATACGATAGATTCATCTCTGCAAAATGCTAAAATTCAGTATTACGCATATGAAAGTTCTTTGATATTTGAAGATACAAATTTGCCAAGACCAACTTTTAATAACTACTATATGCTACAGGGTTTACAGGAAGATTTAACCTGTCGAAGTGTTATAAGCATTCAAAATGAGGCAAAGGAACTTTTAAAAAAAATAAATGGAGGGAAAAGCAAAGGAGATGCAAAGGAATTGATATTAGTTGGAGGAGAAATTCCTTTTCGCTCGGTTGAATTGACAGCTTATGATGAACCAGGTCTTATAATACCTTTTAAAAAATGTTCTTTTGATTTTAGTAAATATATCCAACACAGGAAGGAATGCAAGGTTTTAGTAGGAGGGGCAGGTACTTCCGGAGCTTTTGCGGGAATCGCCTCTCAGGTTGCTGGTGCGGATACCATTGTGGCTGACTTTTTTAACGATTTGGGCGGAACTAAAACTCTTGGAGGTGTTATGGGATACTATCATGGAATGAAAGAAAATCCATTTATTAAGGAAATGGAAAAAGAGTCAGAGTTATATAACACTGATTTAAATGCCAACCCAAAAGTGAAACGACAACTATATTTATGGAAAAAACTCGCATATTCCGGGGGAAATTTTTTGCCTTCGTCAATAATTTTTGATGTTTTGACTGAAAAAGAGAAGGTTAAGGGAATCGTTATTAGTAGGAATGGAAGATTAGAACTGGTTAATGCAAAATTAACTATTGATGCAACAGGAGATGGTGATATCGCCAGTGCAGCAGGTGCATCGTTTGAACATGGTGATTCAAGGACCGGGCAAACTCAAAATTATAGCCAATGGAATTTGACAGCCGGTGGGACTCCTCCCTCAAATCCATCCAGTGATTACGACGTTATTGATAATACAAAAATTTCAGAATTGCAAAGGGCTCTATTCCTCTCTCATTATGAAGCACATTTTTACGATTTTCATCCATATTTAACTGTCCGTGAATCAAGAAGGATTAAAGGTCAGTATGAATTGAATTTATTAGATGCCGTTGAAGGCACGCATTTCGACGATTTGATTTCAGTCACGACCAGTGACTTTGATCCTCATTTCATTGATAATTCGGAATTTACGCGTTGTGGCTTTTTGCTGCCCCACTCAAATATACTTCAAGTTGAAATCCCATATCGATCAATTGTTCCAGATACGCTTGATGGGTTACTACTATCAGGAAAAGCTTTCAGTCAAACACACTTGGCATTACAGTTCACAAGAATGTCAGCAGATTTGTCTATTTTAGGTTATCTTACTGGTCAGGTTGCAGCAAGTGTTGTAGAGCAAAACATCAGTCCACGGAATTTCAACATAAAGGACATGCAAAGAAAATGGTATGATCTTGGATACTTACCTTCTGAATATTCTAAAAAAGTAAATGGCAATAAACTTCAAGATATTGCCGAAATAAAAAATAGAATAAAAAACTTGGCACAGGGGAAAGATACCTTTTTATATAGTTGTTGTCGTTTGCCAAAAGAATTAGCCATCCCTGTTCTAGTGGAAAGTTATAGCAAGGCTTCGCAAAAGGATGGAAAGCTTCTACTTGCTAAAGCCCTCGCATGGTTTGGAGAGAAAATTGGGAACGATCTTATCAATGAAGAACTTGAATTATTATTTTCAAATGAACTTAAGAATGGCTATAAAGACGGCTATATTGAAGACTACGACGATATAAGAATCCGAAATGAAAATCGGATGGAGGGACTATTTTGGCGAATTAATCAAAATATTGCTTTGCTCGGAATGTCAGTAAATTCAAACAACAACAGGATAATACAAAAAATCATTGAAAATACTACCTCCGGAGGCCCCGTGATTGTTAGAGTTGGAGACCGAGCTGATTATTTTAATTCACGAATTGATTTGCGAATTATCCCATTTTATAACCGAATATTAAACCTTTGTTTTTACGCTGAACGAAATCCTGATCAAAGGTTTATTTCAGGATTTGAAAGATTGGCAGAAGATGAAAATATAAAGGGATTAGTCACAGAGGATTACGATAATGTTCGTTGGAGAGTTTACGGTAGTTATCTTGAATTGTACTTGGCTGCAACCATGGCGCGCTGTGGCTCTCAAGCAGGTTACAACCTATTAGTTAATTATCTTAATGATGTTCACTATCGATTTAAGAACCATGCTCATTCAGAACTAAAATCTATAACTAATAAAGATTTTGGATTTAATTCCGATGAGTGGAAAAGTTATTGTCAAAAACTAGAATTTCCTCAGCCAGTTTCAAAAATACAGAAGGCAATAGAGATTTGATAAAATTGTAAATAAGAATTTTTGTTTACTCAGTTTATAAGATGGTGTTTGTTTTTCTTCATATATACCCCTACAATACACGGTTAATTGAATGGGACAATAGTTGAAAATGATAGGAAGGAATCTGTGGTATGTTTCTTCTATCAAGAAACGATTTCAATTCTTTTAATTAATATGAAATAGCAATTTTATAACTTTAGCTAAAACTTGATTTCATTTATAAATATTCAAATCATTTATCGCAGTAATATGTAGTTAGTATTTAAATGTAAAAGTTATGGTATACGATATGATAATTTTAAGTGTCAAATGTTTTCAAACTAATTTTCATAGTCTGTCAGATTAAGATCCAGTTTTTATAGTTAAATAATGTTTACAAAACTGACTTGTACTCTATTTGAATTCCGGTGAGCGCATTCCCCGCCAGCTTTGCTGCGGGGTTAGCGAATCTGCTACATTTAGATTGATTTGTAATATTCCCAATCGCTTTTATTGAGATGAAACTTTATTTTTCTCTGAAATTGGATGTCGCATTTGTTCCATGGCATACTGCCTGTAATAAAAATCATTTAAGTTATTTTTAGGAGTTTTTTCTGTATCGGCGGTTTCTTTTGGCGCTATATAAGGTAAAAGTTTCGTTAGAATGTCAATTCTTTCCTTTGGTTCTAACAGGTCAAGAAGTGCTGGTAATTTCTGAAGTTCTTTTGTAACAATATCCGATATCATTTCTTTGGTTGTGCCGGTCAACTTGTTTTTTGTACCAACTTTTCTACCACCGGTTTTGAGTCCTTTTGCCATGTGAATATCTACATTTATCTATTTTAGATAAATGTAATACCTTGTATTTTGATTATCAAATAATTAAACGCAAAAGTCATTTTGGGAAAATAAACAATAACTAAAGGAAAAAACCAAAGTATATTAACCGCATTGTTCAATTTAAACGAACACTTTTGTCTATTACTGCATGTTTATTTTTATCAAATAGAAATTACTATTTGGGATTGTTGATAGCAACTCGGATTTTAGCCGTTTTTATTCGCAATTCTTGGAGTGTCGATCCACGAGATGCTTTTGGTAGCTTGCGACCAATATTTCAGCAATTCCGATTTTCACAACATACAAAAAATGATTTTCTGATTATCGCTGGTTCGTAAAAATCATGTTTTAAATTCAAAAAAAAATGCGTAACTCACAAAAAATCAACTATGTTTTCTTTTATTTTCAACTTGTTTTACTTTTGTATTTGTAAGTCTGCATCACATGAACGTTGGCTCCATGCCATTGACGAGTTAAACCTCGGTCTTAGTGTGAAAGTGGGCTTATTTCATTTTTATTAGTCAGAGCATTCATTGCTTCAAGGTGATTTTATGGATCCTATCAACAATTTCTATCAACATTTCTAATACCAAACCGATGTTTTTTCAGAGTTCCTGTTTGATAGAATACTATCAAATAACCGTCAAATAAACATTTCACTAAATTACAGATAGTTACTCAAAATGGGTTACAGATTTTTAACAAGTTGTCAAATAAGAATTTTGAATAAAGGATTTAATCACCAATGCTTAAACCGAGAGATAATGAATAAATATCACAAAGCAACTAAAAATAAGATATTTCAATAAATACCCTGTTTATAGTACCGTTTTGATCAATGCTTTTGACTTTTATTTGTAAGGGATATTTTGTTTTATAAAAAACTCTTGAATGAACCATTTTTACGTAACCGATGGGTTGATTTCCTTTCTTCACCTTAACAGCAAATTTATCGTTTTTATTTGCGTAATCAAGTTCATATATTAGTTTATCACTAACTGCTAGTGTTCCTGCTGGCAGTTTTCGATGTGAGAGGCCACATATTTCGCTCACAAATTTCAAATCTTTAACCGGCTGAAAATCAGCCAAAAATTCAAAGTTGTCGTTTGACAACATGCCTTGTGTATAGGCTAATAAATAATATTTATCCTCTTTGTATTTTGGATCAATGTCCCAAAAATCAAGAAAGCGTTGACTGTCTGTTCGTTCTGATTTTATCAGACGTTGTCCAAAAATTTCAAGAACATTTTCAGAATAAACCTTATCAACCTCAGGAAAGTCGATGTAGGGCGTGAAACCATCTTCCATTGCCTTTTTCACACCTCCTTTTATATATTCAAATCGAACACCTTCGGTAGCATTCTTGTGAATTACACCAACAATTGACCGTCGACTTCCTTTGCCTTTGCGCCAAACAAGATATATTTTCCCGATCGCCTTCACCCTATCAAAGTTATCAATTTTTGAGCCCGCAAATCTATTAATTTAAAAATAAAATCTTTTCTCTCAACAGGTAATTCATGGTGTTTCAGTTCATTTGGTAACTCTTTATCAATATTGTAGATACAATCTTTTATCTGATTTTCATGATATTTCTGTTTCACACTGTTGATAATGCGTTTAACCGCTTCAGGATATGAATTGTTTACATTTTTTATCAGTTCAAAATGACTGATTTTTTCACCATCCCAATGTATTTCCGAATTGCCCCGGTTGATGTAGGCGTTGATCATTAAATCATCGCTCATCATTTTTGTCATTTTTTCGTCTTCAATTTCTCTTCCCAGGCAGCTTCCGCTATCATAGATTTGAGAAAACTGTCCAGGCATTTTAAGCCTTAATTCTTTAATCTGTTTTGATTTACTTTCCATTTTTGATTTGGATGTAATTCCGAATAATGAAAATAATGTCTCAGACAATCCTTTCTTCTCTTTGCTGGCAATTTCCTCAAGCACCTTTATAACATCTTGATATTCTGTTAATATTCCCCAGTTTTCCTGATGCCTGTCACTGTTTCCAATCAAGCTGTCGAGGATAATTATTTCAATGATTTTATCAATGTAATGACCCACCTGATAATACTTTAAGGTGTCGCAAATAAGTTGAAAAGTGTATTGTTTCTTTGAGCTCTTATCTTCAGGGTCGTACGTTGTATCATATCCTGTAAGGTATTTAATTCCTTCATTAAGGGTGTTTTTTCCCATGGTTACCATCGATTTTGACAGACAACCGATTTCTCCACGGTTAAAGGCAATATCATATTGAAGCATATCAAAACCAAGTAATTCTCCAACTTCACTTGCAACTATTTCTGACCAGAACTCATGCTTATAATCTTTCATTTCCCGTTTCAACGATGTTTTGAAATAGTACTCTGAATGATCATCCGGATTCTCTACAATCACTTTATTACGTGTGCCCAACGTTTGAAAATAGGGCCGCTCATTCCAGGTTGATATGTCGTAAAATTTGGCCATACTTTATTCAGGTTCAGCGGCTGTATTCATACTACCGGTGATGTTATGAGCCTTTTGTGACGCTGAATTTACCGCCGTTCTCACCCCATATCTGCCAGTTTTAATTCTCATCACATTTACACTATTTTATAAAAGCATTAATTTTATCAATTAACTTCTTCCTGAGTTCTTCAGGTGAATTATGCAATACATGAGGATAATGTTTAACGTCGAAGTGAGAATTCTTTTCAAAATCTTCCTGATCGCAACAATAAATTACCGGCAGTCCATGGCCTAAACCAAAGCCAGCTTCAAAATAGACACCATTTTTTTGTTCTGTAAAATCAGCAATTAAGAATTTAGCTCGTTTTATTTCCGCAATAATGGCATCATTAATTGTTCTATCGCTATCAAAATGGGTGTCATCAATTAAAATTGGATTATATCCTGTTTCAGACACAGCACTTTTGATTGATTCACGGATATATTTTGATTTTTCCGACGCAGAAAACGACATCGCTACAAAACAATTTTTGGAATAAATTCCTTTTTTTGCCAAGGAAGCAACATAGTCTATACCTTCAAATTTTATTTTAATATCATAGCCGTCAACGACCATGCCCGTATAAGGTGATGCAATAGTTGAGGACTTTTTGATAGCAATCAGACCTTTTTCGCTTAAAGCATCCAGATATAGATTTAACTCCTGTTTTGTTTTAAATAATGTGCAGCTAATCAAATCATCCCAACTGACCTGTCCTTGATATAAAGGAAAAATTTTAAAAAGGTCAACTATAAATTGATTGTACATTTCTTCAGGAGTAGTTGGGATATATGATTCTGACATAATATTCAACAACATTTTAGGTGTTATCAATTTTTTAGTGGGACTAAGAAAATCCTGTTGGTTCTTTATAGAAGGAATTTTATCACTGAAAAGTAGCCATCGAAAAATGTGTTTATTGGTAATAATTTCTTTGTTTTCAAAACATTCTACTAAAACATATAATTGGTAATGTCTGTTAATTGCTTTTACTGAGTAGTGAAAAAGGTAACTTTCCTCACTTATATTATAGGCTTTCCATCCAGTCAAAGGACAGATTTCTTTTTCAGTAAAATAAATTTGGTTTTGCATATTATAAGACTTTTGGGAATTAATTTAAGATGCTAACAATTATACTAATTAGGCTTAAACCTATACCGATTAAACTTAAAATAATTGTTGCCAGAAGACCTCCTATCCCCAATACCATTCCTACACGGTAGGCACTTCTGAATGCAAAATCGGGGTGCTTCCAATTATATCCGAACCATTTTCCCCACCAACTTAATTCTTTAAATTCAAGATTAACTTTATCATCCACTGATACTCCTAATTCATTTCTTGTAACCAAATCCATGAAAACTCCATTACTAATAGGTTCAAGTTTATCGTTACCTAAAACCATTCTGTGAGTATATTTTTTGCTGCCGGAAACTTTTATTCTATATAATGCCTCATTTCTGATGTCATCTCCACGAAGTTTATGATTTATTCGTATCCATCCTTTGCGAATATCGGATTCCTGAGCGTTCTTTATAATTACATTCTCAACTATCACCATATCTCTTTTTTCTTGGGTATGTGCCTCGGTAATTGAGTTCATTTTTTGCTAAGCGAAGCATACTTTCCACTTTTTCATAGCACGATGCGTCATACCATATTGGCGTTATTCCGAGCTTTAATAAATATTCGTTACGATTGGCCAATTCTTCCTCTGTCCCCGGGGCTTCTTCAATTGAAAAATGTTGTGGTAGTTCATCAGAATTTTTTTTTCTGAATTCCTGGAACACTTTAATTGTGCGGTCATCATTTAAACTGCATCCTAAAAATAGAAATGAACTATTTATGTAAAAATAAATAAGTAGTTTGGGAATTGCTAATGTTAAATCTATAAAATCACTACCGTATGCCTGGTTATACTGATTTTTACTCAGAATACAGGTACCTGGAGAACTAATTGTGCCATGAAGTTTATGAATAGTCACTCGATCCGTTAAAGGCATATCCATGGCGTTAGTACTATTAATCACCTGAAATGCATTTGGTTTACCAGTGTCATAGGCTTGTTCCAATAATCTATCATAGTTTGTTGTAATAACAGTATCAGTAAAGAGTTCTGTAATTAGCAAAGTAATTTCGGTTATACTGCCAGTTTTTGAAAATACATCCCTGATTTCCTGAATAAAAACTTCCTTTCCTCTTTTCTTCTCAATTTCATCAATAACATCCTCAAACTGACCATTAGAAATTAACTTCTCTACTTGTGCAACGTTTATTCTTGCGGTTCTTGATTGCTGACGAAGATGTTCTTTCCAGGTAGGGAAACCTCCATTCGTTGAGATTCCAGCACCTATAAAAGGAACTACTTCCTCTCTCTCCATACAGTCAACCAACTGGTCGAAACGAGTACAATTGCGATCATACCAGTGTCCATCCGATATTCCATCAATATTATATTTTAAAATTTCATTTCTACGTTCAATTCGATACTGTTTAAATGCTTGTATGTATGCTTCCAAATCACCCGCATACAATGCTTTGCTTGGTTGAGTTAATCCATTAATATTATATTTCTCTCTTATCTCAACACTATCGAAATCATCCAGCCATTCATTAAAATCAGAGTAATTCTCATAATCCTGATGTTTATCCTGAGTACACCAATTTTCTTTTTTTGATATGACCTGAACGTCCATTTTCTTTTTTCTTCTTTGTGCAAATTTATATTACCGCCCCCGCCACCACTGCATCGGCCAGTTTTACTTTTAATTCCTGAGTAGCAATAATTCGTTCTTTTAGCTGGTCGCAAAGGCTCATTAATTCATCGACTTTGGCAATGATGCGGAATTGCTCTTCTAATGGCGGTACGGCAAGGCATGAACTTGCAATCCTATGTAGGGCTAATTTTGGTTGCGCTAGTTGATTGGTTTTTTCAGTGAATTGCTCTTGAATATATTTGGCGGAAAGTGTCTTTTGCAACCATTCCTTATCAACTTGATAAAAACAAATCTTTGCAGCATTTTCAGTTAAGTTCATCCCATCAAAATATTTAGGGACAATGCCAACACCACCAATCGTTCCCGCAATTGTTATGTACAAATCATCTTTTGATATAATGTAGTTTGAAATTTCCCTTTTTGTCTGTTCTGTGATGTACTTTATATCATTATCTATGATTGTACCATTCTTCATATTCGTTACTTGAATATAAATATATGGGGTTTCGTAAGGGGAAAACGAATGTCCTTTAGGCAATCTCTTTCCACCTTTAATTTCTGAGATGAATCCTAACCGACTCCATTCCCACCCCTCCGGCAATTCAAACAGCTTTTCTTCTTCTGTAATCTCAGGTAGTGGCTTCTTTTTTTTGAGTTTGCCCTCCGCGATGAGTTTTTTCTTTTCGGCTTCAATTTTCTTCAACAATTCACTTGCCGGTTCGTCATTTGGATTTTGTGGAACCAATTTGCCCATAACTGCCAGTTGCAGGATGGTTTGTTTGAGCAGGTCGATGCTTTCTTCGGTGGTGAAAAGGATGTCGAAATGGGGTTCCAGATGCTGCCAGGCGGCTTTTAACTCTTCGGCATTGGTGGCATTGGTTAAGGTTTG
>CAZKSK010000055.1:0-11431 GCA_964555225.1 uncultured Bacteroides sp. | reverse complement strand
GTGCGGCCACGTTGTTTGTGGCATTTGCTCTATCTCCTGCGATTACAAAAAGACCTAATAGTAATCCCAAGAATATTTTTATCAGTTTCATTTTATTTCTCCAATTAAACTTATTTATTCTTTATTAAAAGATTCTTTATTCCTCAAATATTCAGAAGATTGGGCTGAATATAACCAATGGATGGGAGCTAAAGAACCGGATCGTGCAAAATGGTTATATTCTTACGGTGAAACAGATGATTATGTTCTTTTTGGAGATAATCAGGTCTGTTTTCAGACTTATATTGATCTTTATAATATAAATTCTGATTTTAAAAAGATTCATAGAGCTCAAGAAGTGATGGAACATCAAATGGTAACAAATCGTAATGATTATTGGTGGTGGGCTGATGGACTTTATATGGTGATGCCGATTATGACGAAACTTTATAATTTAACAGGATCTAATTTGTATCTGGAAAAGCTCTATGAATATGAACAATATGCAGAAAGTATTATGTACGATAAAGAAACCGGTTTGTTTTATCGAGATGCACGATATGTTTATCCGGCTCATAAGACCTCAAGTGAAAAGAAAGATTTTTGGGCTAGAGGAGATGGATGGGTGATTGCTGCTTTTGCAAAAGTAATAGAGGATTTACCCTTAAGCGATTCTCATCGACAATTTTATATACAACGTTTTCAAAAAATGGCAAAGTCTATTGCTGCTTGCCAACAACCGGAGGGCTATTGGACTCGAAGTCTTCTTGATGCATCATTTGCTCCTGGTCCGGAAACTAGTGGAACCGCTTTTTTTACATATGGTTTACTTTGGGGTGTAAACAATGGTTTACTTAATAAATCTGAATATCAGTCCGTAATAGAAAAGGCCTGGAAGTATCTTACTACAGTAGCTTTGCAGCCTGACGGCTCTATTGGATATGTGCAACCTATAGGTGATAGGGCAATACCAGGTCAAGTAATTGATATTAAGTCGACTGCTTATTTTGGAGTTGGTGCTTTTCTACTTGCCGCATGTGAACGTGTGAGATATCTTAATAAATAATAACACATTATGAAAAAGACTATTATTGCATTGGCTTTACTTTGTAGTATTCCTGTTTTTGCAGGAAATAAAAAAAAAGTACAAGTAGAGAATGATCGTACGTATTGGTGTAATTTACTTTACAGAATTTCATCACCTGTTCTTCGAGAAATGAGTGAAGGAAAACTTCAACAGAATATGTTGATTGAATTAAGTCCAACATGGGATGGACGCGATAAACGGGTTACATATATGGAAGCTTTTGGACGGACAATGGCCGGTTTGGCTCCATGGCTTTCATTACCTGATGATAATACGGCAGAGGGATTTCAACGAAAACAATTACGTGATTGGGCCTTAAAATGTTATGCAAATTCCGTAGATCCTGCAAGTTCTGATTATTTACTCTGGCGTAAAGAAGGGCAACCTTTAGTAGATGCGGCTTATATTGCAGAGAGTTTTATTCGTGCTTATGATCAACTTTGGGTTCCTTTGGATAGTCTGACTAAGCAACGTTATATACAAGAATTTCAACAATTGAGACGTGTAAATCCTCCGTATTCTAATTGGTTACTGTTTTCTTCTACAATAGAATGTTTTTTATATAAAGCAGGTGCTCAGTATGATATGTATCGAGTAGCTTCAGCTTTGCGTAAGGTAGAAGAATGGTATGTAGGAGATGGTTGGTATTCAGATGGGCAGCATTTTGCTTTTGATTATTATAATAGTTATGTTATTCAACCAATGTATCAGGAATGTTTAGATATTGTTACTGCGGGAGGGACGAAAGATTATAGTAATGTATGTAAAAAAGAATTACCTGCGGAAACTCTTCTTCGAATGCAGAAATATGCGCAAATTCTTGAAAGATTCATATCTCCGGAAGGAACTTATCCTGTATTTGGACGGTCAATTCCGTATCGTTTGGCAGTTCTTCAACCATTGGCTTTATTGGCATGGCACAAACAATTGCCGAAGGAATTGACAAACGGACAAGTTCGTGCCGCCATAACAGCCGTTATGAAACGTATGTATGCAGATAATACTAATTTTAATGCAAAAGGATATCTGACTATCGGTTTTGTAGGGCATCATCCGGGGGTAGCAGATTTTTATACTGATAATGGAAGTCTTTATATGACAACGTTGGCTTTTCTTCCTTTAGGTTTACCTGCCAATGATCCGTTTTGGACTGATGCACCTCAGGATTGGACATCAAAAAAAGCTTGGACAAATCAAGATTTCCCCAAAGACCATGCATGGAAATAAAAATTGTCACGGTTGGCAAAAAATATTTGTCAGCTAAAACGAAAAGCGTGTCAATCTGTCACAATGAACAGTTTGGCACGCTTTTCGTTTTTCTGACAATGTCGTAAGACAAAATAGAATTGATTTAGTAAAATAATTAAAATTTATAATCATGAACATTAAACCATTAGCAGACAGAGTTCTTATTCTTCCTGCACCGGCAGAAGAAAAGACAATTGGCGGAATCATCATTCCTGATACAGCCAAAGAAAAACCATTGGAAGGTGAAGTAGTTGCAGTTGGTAACGGAACAAAAGACGACGAGATGATTTTAAAAGTCGGAGATCATGTTCTTTATGGAAAATATTCCGGAACAGAATTGGAACATGAAGGCAAGAAATACCTTATTATGCGCCAAAGTGATGTCGTAGCGATTATTGGATAAATTGTTTAATTAAAAAATATAATAAAGAATTATGGCAAAAGATATTAGATTCAATATAGATGCTCGTGACATGCTTAAGAAAGGTGTAGATGAGCTTGCGGATGCAGTGAAAGTAACATTAGGTCCTAAAGGCCGTAATGTTATTATTGAGAAAAAATTTGGTGCGCCTCAGATTACAAAGGATGGTGTAACAGTGGCTAAAGAGATTGATTTGGCTGATCCATTCCAAAATACAGGTGCTCAGTTGGTGAAGTCAGTAGCATCAAAGACGGGTGATGATGCCGGTGACGGTACTACAACTGCAACAGTTCTAGCTCAGGCTATTGTTGGAGTTGGCTTGAAAAATGTAACGGCTGGTGCAAATCCAATGGATTTGAAACGTGGTATGGATAAAGCTGTGAGTGCCGTTGTTGAATCAATTAAAAAACAATCTGAGAAAGTTGGCGATAACTATGATAAGATTGAACAAGTAGCTACTGTTTCTGCAAATAATGATCCAGCTATTGGTAAACTGATTGCAGATGCAATGCGTAAGGTCTCGAAGGATGGTGTCATCACAATCGAAGAAGCAAAAGGTACCGATACTAATATTGGTATAGTTGAAGGTATGCAATTTGATCGTGGTTATTTATCTCCATATTTTGTTACAGATACAGATAAAATGGAATGTGTAATGGAAAATCCGTATATTCTTATCTATGACAAGAAAATTTCCAATTTGAAGGATATGCTTCCTATATTGGAACCTGCTGTACAAACAGGTCGTCCATTATTGATTATAGCAGAGGATGTTGATAGTGAAGCTCTAACAACTTTAGTTGTTAACCGTTTGCGTTCTCAGTTAAAGATTTGTGCTGTTAAAGCTCCTGGGTTTGGTGATCGTCGTAAAGAGATGTTGGAGGATATTGCTATTTTGACAGGAGGTTTGGTTATTAGTGAAGAAAAAGGCTTGAAACTGGAACAGGCAACTCTTGAAATGTTAGGTTCTTGTGAAAAAATAACTGTTACTAAAGATAATACTACGATTGTCAACGGTAAGGGAGCTAAAGAAAATATTCAGGAACGTATCAATCAGATTAAGGCACAAATAGCTTCTACTAAGAGCGATTACGATAAAGAAAAATTGGAAGAACGTCGTGCCAAGTTATCGGGTGGCGTTGCTGTTTTGTATGTTGGTGCAGCATCTGAGGTGGAAATGAAAGAAAAGAAAGACCGTGTAGATGATGCTTTACATGCTACCCGTGCAGCTATTGAAGAAGGAATCGTTCCGGGTGGTGGCGTAACATATATTCGCGCGCTTGATGCTTTGGATGGTTTACAAGGTGATAATGCAGATGAAAATACGGGCATTGACATTATTAAACGTGCTATAGAAGAACCTCTTCGTCAAATTGTTGCGAATGCAGGAAAAGAAGGGGCTGTAGTCGTTCAGAAAGTACGTGAAGGCAAAGCTGATTTCGGGTATAATGCTCGTACAGATGTTTATGAGAATTTGCATGCAGCAGGAGTTGTTGATCCTGCTAAAGTAACCCGTGTTGCTCTTGAAAATGCAGCTTCTATTGCGGGAATGTTTTTGACAACGGAATGTGTTGTTGTAGAAAAGAAAGAAGATAAGCCTGAAATGCCAATGAGTAATCCTGGTATGGGAGGTATGGGAGGAATGATGTAATTCCTTTCCGGAATAGGATAAAAGGTCGCTTCCATATAGGAAGGGGCCTTTTTTTATAATACAATATTTATTAAATATAAATCGATAGATATTGCATTATATCGGTTTTCTTTCTATTTTTGTATTCAAAACAAACATTTTAAAAATAATGATTATGGAAAATTTCTTAACTGATGAAAAACTCGTGATTGTCGGTGCGGCCGGTATGATCGGTTCGAACATGACTCAGACTGCATTGATGATGCATTTGTCTTCCAACATTTGTCTGTATGATATCTTCTCTCCGGAAGGCGTAGCCGAAGAAATGCGTCATTGTGGTTTCGGTGGCGCAAAGGTTACTGCTACTACAGATGTAAAAGAAGCTTTTACCGATGCTAAATATATTGTTTCTTCTGGTGGTGCACCTCGTAAAGAAGGAATGACTCGTGAAGATCTTTTGGCTGGTAATGCATCTGTTGCAAAACAACTTGGTCTTGATATTAAACAATATTGTCCTGATGTTAAGCATGTTGTTATTATTTTTAATCCGGCAGATATAACGGGTTTGGTAACATTGGTTTATTCAGGTTTGAAACCAAATCAGGTAAGTACTTTAGCGGCATTGGATAGTACTCGTTTACAAAGTGCATTAGCTAAACATTTTGGAATTCGGCAATGTGCTGTGAAAAACTGTTGTACATTTGGTGGTCATGGAGAACAAATGGCCGTATTTGCCTCTCCTGTTTCTATTGATGGAACTCCGTTATTGGATATCATCGGTACAGGTAAAACAGTAAATGGTAAATCTCTTTCTAAAGAGGAATGGGTTGACATGAAAAAAGCTGTAACTCAAGGTGGATCTGCTATTATTAAATTGCGCGGACGTTCTTCTTTCCAAAGTCCAGCGTATGTTTCAATTGAAATGATCGGTGCTGCTATGGGTGGTGCAGAGTTTTATTGGCCTGCAGGTACTTATGTTTCTACTGAAAAATATAACCATATCATGATGTCTATGCCTACGCGTATTACAGCTGATGGTACCTATTATAAAGGAATTACCGGTACAGACGAGGAAATAGCCAGTTTAGATGCAAGTTATGCTCACTTAGTTGATCTTCGCGATCAAGTTATTGATATGGGAATTCTTCCATCTCTTGACAAATGGGGTGAAGTCAATCCGAATTTGAAATAAATTTAAGGTAAGAATAAAGGTAAAAACAAAATAGGAGGTCAACTAACTTGACCTCCTATTTTTATATAGATTTAAATACTTTCAATTTTGGGCTTGATTATTTTCTTACAGTATAACCCATCATGAATGTGGCGTTCATTTCGAGTCCTTTCACCCATTCTTTCATTACGTTTTTAATCGCTTTTCTCATAATCACTTTTTTTTGAATGTTATCCCTTTTTATGTTATACAGCACAAAAATAGGATATATATTATAGCGAAACAAAAAATAACATGTTTTATAACATATATTTTATAAAAAATTGATATTAATCAAGTGATTAAGATGGAATATTACAGTTTTATGACAAAATGGCATTTAATTTTAAACGAT
The DNA here is from genome assembly GCA_964555225.1 of uncultured Bacteroides sp. GTDB lineage: Bacteria > Bacteroidota > Bacteroidia > Bacteroidales > Bacteroidaceae > Phocaeicola_A. The sequence goes on along the minus strand of CAZKSK010000055.1, from coordinate 5,501 downwards.
TGAATTCCTTTTCGAAATTAGGAGTGAAGATTTCTTTATTTATGTTATCAAGGATTTCTTGAATATTCCAAAATCGTCCTCCGTCAAGCTCATTACTTGGAACTATTTTTCCATCATAGACAGTTTTATAGGCATAAACCAATTCTTTTTCTCGGGTTGATTCGAATATGTAAGAATCTAATTTGACAGGAGTGAAATCTATTATGTTTAGTTCTTCTCGTACTTCTCTATAAAGAGCCTGTTCAACATTCTCACCTAGATCTATATGACCACCTACTGATGTATCCCATTTCCCTGGTTGAATGTCTTTCCATGTCGGCCTTTTTTGTAGAAATAATTCTCCCTTACTATTAAATACGTGAAGATGAACAACGGGATGTAATAATTTGCTGCCACTATGACATTCGCCTCGTGTGGCTGACCCTATGATATTGCCTAATTCATCTACAATAGGGAATAGTTCGGTTGAATCTTCTTTCATGATTTAAGGAATTAAAAGTGAGCTATCACCGTAACTTAAAAAACGAAAACCATGTTTCAATGCATAGTCATATATTTTTCGCCAATCATCGCCAATAAAAGCAGAAACTAATAATAGTAAAGTGCTTTGTGGTTGATGGAAGTTTGTAATCATTCCTTTTACAATATGGTAGTTGTAACCTGGAGCTATGATTACTTGTGTACTGGTATGAAGGGCCTCAAGAGAATATTTATTCATGTATGTTATGATATTATTTAATGAATCCAAGGTTGGCATATCTGATGGCTGATCATAAGGTTGCCATTGCTTTACATGCATTTCTTCTTCAGTTGCATCCGGATTTTTTCCTAAGGTGACTCCTATATAATATAGGCTCTCTAAAGTTCTTACAGAAGTTGTACCTACAGCAAAACATTCTCCCTTGTATGCAATAAGTCTTTCTAAAGTATGTCGACTGATAGATATATATTCCGTATGCATTTCATGTCCTTGAATTTCTTTAGCTGTTACAGGTTTAAAGGTCCCAGCTCCGACATGAAGAGTAAGTTCCTCTATTTCAATATTCTTTTTCAGTAAAGAATCAAATACTTGAGGCGTAAAATGTAGCCCGGCTGTAGGTGCGGCAACAGATCCTTTTATTTTAGAATAAATTGTCTGGTAAGTCGTTTTGTCACTTTCTTGTGTCTCACGTTTTAAATATGGAGGAATGGGTAGTACCCCAAAAACTTCCAAAATATCGGCAAAAGTTACTTTTGAATTGTCCCATCTAAAATCTACTCGTGTACTAGTTCCGAGTGTATCACCCTTTTCTGCTGATAAAGTAATTTTTTTACCTTTTACAATCATTTGTCGGTTAAGAATTTCACCTTTCCATTTTCTCTGATTACCTATCATACATTGCCATGCTACATGTTCCGTTTGTTGAAAATTCATGGCATAATCTGCAGGTTCATCAGGTTCTAGACAAAAAACTTCGATTAAGGCACCTGTTGCTTTGTGAAAATGCAAACGGGCTTGAATAACTCTGGTGTTATTGCGTATCAATAGAGTTCCTTCAGGTATGTATTCTGCCAGATTACAGAATTTACTTTCATCTATTACTCCATGATTATAAAGTAATAATTTAGATTGATCACGTATTTTCAAAGGAAATTTGGCAATACGTTCTTCCGGAAGATCATAATTGAAATCACTGATTTTGATATGTTTGGTTACACTCATTCTTATCTTGTTTTTATTTCTATGGCAAAGTTAAACAATTATTATGTATCTTTGTCCACGCGAAATAAGAAAAACAGTTTTTATATATGAAAATAGGAGATAAAGTACGCTTTCTCAGTGAAGTTGGTGGTGGTATCGTAAAAGGTTTCCAGAGTAAAAATATTGCTTTGGTTGAAGATGAAGATGGTTTTGAAATTCCGATGCCTGTGACGGAATGTGTGGTGATTGATACAGATGATTATAACATTAAGCGTAAGCCACAGCAGGCTTCACAACCAGAGTCTTCACAGGAAATGTCACGAAAGGAACAAGAAAATCGTTATGTTGCAACAATGAATGATGAAGAATCCGAAGGAAATCAAGATATAACCTATAAGCCTAAACCTATTGAGATGAAAGGAGGTGAAACGTTGAATGTCTTTTTGGCTTTTGTTCCGCAAGATATTAAAGCCATTTCGTCTTCTTTATTTGAATCATATCTTGTGAACGATAGTAATTATTATCTTCGATTCTGTTATCTTTCTGCTGAAGGCAAGAATTGGCATTTACGTGTAACCGATATTGTAGAACCTAACATGAAATTTCTTTTGGAAGAGTTTGATAAAGATAAATTAAACGAATTGGAACATGTAGCTGTACAACTTTTTGCATATAAAGAGGATAAAAGTTTTTCATTGAAATCAACTGCAAGTGTTGAACTAAGGATCGATACTGTAAAGTTCTATAAATTACATACATTCAAGAACTCAGATTTTTTTGAACAACCGGCTTTGATTTATGATATAGTTAGAAATGATATTCCGGTGAAACAAGTTTTTGTAGAAGCAGATGATTTACAAAAAGTTTTTTTTCAGAAAAAAAATGCTGATCAATTGTGCGTGAAATCTCATAGAAAAGAACAAAAGAATGATATTTTAGAGATTGACTTACATATCAACGAATTATTGGACGATATAGGTAATATGACGTCAGAAGAAATTCTTAAATATCAGCTTGATGTGTTTCGTAAAACATTGCAGGAATATAAAAATAAAAGAGGTCAAAAGATAGTATTTATTCATGGAAAAGGAGATGGAATTCTTCGCAAATCCATATTGAATGAATTGAAGGCTAAATATAATGATAGCTGTGCTTATCAGGATGCTTCTTTCCGCGAATATGGTTTTGGGGCTACATTAGTTATCATCAGATAGAAACAACTGTTAATAATATATCAATTATAAGAATGAAAAAGACATTAATTCTTGCCTTTCTTCTTTTAGGCACTATTACGGGCTATGCACAATTGGATGTGCAGTTACATTATGATTTGGGAAATGCACTGTATGGAAACCGGTTGGACAATCGTCCGCATTTAACCTCAACGGTTGAAAATTTTAAGGCAGACAGATGGGGTAGTACTTATTTCTTCATTGATTTTGATTATAAAGACCATGAAAGCAAGTCGGCCTATTGGGAAATATCTCGTGAACTGAGATTTTGGAAAGCTCCGATAGCTGCCCATGTTGAATATAACGGAGGTTTAAACACAAGTGCAGGATACAATGATGCTTATCTTATTGGGCCTGCTTATAATTGGTGCAGTAAAGATTTTACGAAGTCTTTTTCTTTACAGTTAATGTATAAATATATTACAGGAGTATCTCAACATCATAATTGGCAGATAACAGCTGTTTGGGGAAACACTTTCGCCAATGGACTTTGTACTTTGGATGGTTTTGTAGATTTATGGCATGATAATTCTGTACAAGGTAATTTGATTTTATTAAGTGAACCACAGTTCTGGTTTAATTTAAATAAAGTAAGAGGGATTGCTAAGGATTTTAATTTGAGCGTGGGAAGTGAAGTGGAAATTAGTAATAATTTTGTATGGAATACTAAAGGTCAAAATAATCGTTTTTATGCTCTTCCGACAATTGCGGTAAAATGGACTTTTTGATAAAATATTCCTGATACAATAAAAAACCTTTTGTTCTAATTCAGAACAAAAGGTTTTTATATTCTCTGATATAAATAGAAAAAATTTAAGCTTTGTGATAGCTTTCTAATTCTTCAATATTAAATTTTTCTATAAATTTGCTATGTTTTTCAACTTCAGCTTCTGCATAATTCATATAAACACACAAAGATTTTTCGAATAGATCTTTGTTGGCCGTTGCATCTTGTAATAACAATTGACTCATGATACAAGCAGCAACTATTTCTATGAGTCTGCGAGCAGCAAAATCATGAAATTCTTGATTGGCTGCATCTTTTACGAGATTGGCGCAAGCCTCGAATTTATCTATCATTGTTTTGATACGCTCTTTATAATCCTCGAATTCTGGAAGAACATCAAGAGTTTCCCATTCACGAAGTAATTGCAAATAGTTGCCATTCGTTACGTATCTGATAGCAGCAACAGTTTGTAATTGAGTAGTTCCTTCATAAATACTTGTAATACGGGCATCACGATAAATACGTTGACATGCATATTCCAGCATAAAGCCCGATCCCCCATGAATTTGTATACAGTCATAAGCATTTTGATTTGCATATTCTGAATTCATACCCTTAGCTAAAGGAGTGAGAGCATCTGCTAGTTTTGCATATTTTTTTTGTTCCATGCGTTCTTCCGGAGTTAGCTTGCGTTCGCGAGCAATATCTTCAAGTGCCTTGTAAATGTCAACATAACGAGCTGTCTGATAAAGTAACGCACGGCCTCCATCCAATTTAGCTTTCATTGTTGCAAGCATGTCATAGACAGCAGGGAAATCAATGATATTTTTGCCAAATTGCTTACGTTCAATAGCATATGCAAGTCCTTCATTATAAGCCGCTTGAGATAATCCTACAGATTGAGCGGCAATGCCCAGACGGGCTCCGTTCATCAATGCCATTACATATTTAATCAAACCGAGCTTACGGTCACCACATAGTTCTGCATGTGCATTCTTGTAAACCAATTCACAAGTAGGTGAACCATGTATTCCCAGCTTATTTTCAATATGACGGACATCAACCCCTCCTTGCCTTTTGTCGTAGATGAACATGGAAAGTCCGCGTCCGTCATGAGTTCCCTCTTCTGAACGGGCCAATACTAAATGAATGTCGGAGTCTCCATTGGTAATGAAACGTTTTACGCCATTAAGTAGCCAGCATCCATCTTCTTCACTATAAGTAGCTTTTAGCATTACACTTTGCAGATCAGAACCTGCATCCGGTTCAGTCAAGTCCATAGACATTGTTTCACCTTTGCAGATACGAGGAATGAAGCGATTATGTTGGTCTTCGTTACCAAATTCATAAAGAGTTTCAATACAATCCTGTAAGGACCAGATGTTTCCGAATCCGGCGTCAGCAGCAGCGACAATCTCAGCACACATGGTATAGGGAGTAATCGGAAAATTTAAACCTCCAAAACGTCGAGGCATAGTCATTCCGTTCAATCCAGCTTCTACCATGGCTTTCATATTTTCTTTTGTCCCCGAAGCATAATCTACACGTCCATTAGCCAAATGAGGACCTTCGGCATCAACACCTTCCGCATTGGGTGCAATTGTATCAGCACTGATAGCACCTGTAATTTCCAATACTTTATCATATGAATCCATTGCATCTTCATAATCGGCAGGTGCATAATCGAATTCGTCCTTATCTTTATAATCACGTTCTTTCAGTTCGCAAATTCTCTTCATCATCGGATTGTTCAGATGAAATCGGAGTTCAGGTATATCGGTATAAAAGTTTGCCATTTTACTTGGAATTTTGTTTGTAATACTTAATCATTTTAGGAATCACTTCTTCTATAGTACCAATA
>CAZKSK010000054.1:0-11456 GCA_964555225.1 uncultured Bacteroides sp. | reverse complement strand
TTGAAAGAAAAACAATAAACGCAATGTTGGCAACCATTTGAAAAATGGCAGAAATAGAAACTAAATATTTTACATCCAGACAGGATTGGAGAAAATGGCTCGAAAATAATTTTGAGACAAGAGATGATGTTTGGTTGGAATATCCCAAAAAAGGAACAGGGAAAGAAAGGATATTGTACAATGATGCAGTTGAAGAAGCCTTGTGTTTCGGATGGATTGACACTACGGTTAAGTCTCTTAACAAGGAAACGACCATACAACGCTTTTGCAAAAGAAGAAACAATTCATCTTATTCCCAAGCTAATAAGGAACGACTTAAATGGTTGCTTGAAAATGGTTTGATTCACAAATCCGTATTTAAAGACATAGAAAAAATAACGAAAGAAGAATTCGTTTTTCCAAGAGATATTATTGAGAAATTGAAAACGGATAAAAATACGTGGGAATATTTTCAGAAAATGTCAGAATCATATAAACGAATTAGAATTGCATATATAGAAAGTGCAAGGAAGAGACCTGAGGAATTTGAGAAACGTTTGAACAATTTTATAGACAAAACCAAAGAAAACAAAATGATAAAAGGGTTTGGTGGTATTGAAAAATATTATTGAATAAATATGGCTGATTTAATGTCTGATATATGAAAAATATCTTATATAAAGGTTGTTTTACTGAATAAATATACTTATTTTTGAATTCGTTAAAAAATAAAACACAAATAAGTGAATAACGAAAGGAATTCAAATTATGAAACTTAAAATTTTTATCCTAATTGTGCTGGGAATTTCATCACAAACAATTATTGCACAAAATAAATTGAGAATTATAAGGGCTAATTCAACACAAGTCGACATTAGAGACGGAAACACCTTAAGAAAGGGTTATTGGAGGATTGTTCCGGAAACGAATCCTGATATTTATACCACATCCGCAAAAAAAGTAACTTTTTATACAGACATCGATTCAATCTCTTTTGACATTAAACCGAACCATCATTACGATTTTATTATTTTACTCAATGAGAAAGATTCGGCAAGAACTCGAATTGTTTGGGAGCCGTCGAAACTAGAAATATTGAGAAGGGGAAACGAATATAATCGTTCAGACAATCGCTTCATCCCGGAATTTAAATATCAATCTCAGGATAATCCTAATCTCGTTAAAACCCGGGAAACTTTAAAACTGGATTCAATAGCAGGAAAGGGGAGTGAACTTTCTCGGATCTTTAATCTTTTGCATTGGGTTCATAACATGGTAAGACATGACGGGAACAGCGATAATCCGGAGAAAAAGAATGCTATTGATTTATTGACTGTTTGTAGAACAGAAAATCGCGGAATAAACTGTAGAATGATGGCGACAATGCTCAATGAATGTTATTTGGCTATGGGAATTAAATCGAGATATATCACTTGTATGCCAAGAGAAACGAAATTTAATGATTGTCATGTAATAAATATGGTTTACAGTACGGAGTTAAATAAATGGATTTGGATTGACCCGACATTTGATGCGTATGTAATGGACGACAAAGGAAATATACTTGGAATTCAAGAGGTCAGGGAAAGACTGATCAAAGGACAACCGTTGATTTTGAATGCTGATGCAAACTGGAATAGAATGAATTTACAAACAAAAGACTATTATTTGGAATATTATATGGCCAAGAATCTTTACAGACTTCAAGTTCCATTAATAAGCGGTTACAATACTGAAACTTGCGAAAGCGGAAAAGAAGTAACATATGTTGAACTTTTGCCTTTGGACGGGATTGAGCAAAACCCGCAAAAAAAAGAATTGACTAATAATAAAACGGGAATGAAGTATATATATTATAAGACGAATAATCCTGATTTGTTTTGGAAAAAACCTGAATAAAGGGGTGGGATTGTTTGTATTTGATAACTAAAAAAATATTACTGTGAAAAAGAAAAAATTTACTTTATTGGTTATTGCACTCGTATCAATTACCGGTGCGCTTTTTGCCCAGAATGAAAGGGTAATTCAGGCTGATTTAAATCAGGTTAAAGGTCCTCGCTCTATGGTGTGGCAGGATTGTGTAGGCGCCGGTAGGGTTGGCGAAGGTTTGCGCGACGGTTGGCGTCGGCAGCTTGAGACTTGTAAAAACAATTTGGGCTTTAAATATTTGCGGGCTCACGGTTTGCTCCATGATGAACTTGGTGTCTATTCTGAAGACAAGCAGGGAAATCCGCGCTATAACTGGCAATATATCGATGATGTATATGATTATCTTTTATCAATAGGGATTCGTCCGTTTGTCGAAATAGGTTTTATGCCTAAAGCGTTAGCTTCGGGCGAACGAACTATCTTTTGGTGGAATGCCAATGTTTCGGCTCCGAAGGATTATACCAAGTGGGATAATTTAATCACAGCATTGGTGCAACACTGGACTAAACGTTACGGACGGGAGGAAGTGAAAAAATGGCGTTTTGAAATATGGAACGAACCGCAACTAAGTATGTTTTTTCAGCCTCCAACGGGCGTTTCATCTCGCGATGCCTATATGGAACTTTATGAACACACCTCAAAAGCAATAGCAGCGGTCGATTCAACCTATGTGATAGGAGGACCGGCAGGTCCGGGTTGGTTTAAAGAACTCATTGAGCTTTGTGCCGATAAGCATCTGCCATTAGACTTTATCAGTTTTCACCCGTATGGGTTGGCCGGTGGTCCGACTGGTCTCGACGAAACGGGAGAAAGTCTTCTGTACCTTAGCAGTGACTTGAATGCTGTTGCCAAAGGAGCCAACCGTGGCTTAAGTATTGTAAAGGATGCCTTCAAAAAGCTTCCGATTTATATCACCGAATGGAGCTCGTCGTATTCATCTCGTGATCCTATCCATGATTCATATTTTTCTGCACCTTATATCCTCCGGCAACTTCGAAATACCGAACAAATGGGTAGTATGAGTTATTGGACTTTTACCGATATTTTTGAAGAAAACGGTCCAGGATGGCGACCTTTCCATGGAGGTTTCGGTCTCATTAATTTTCAGGGAATTAAGAAATCGGCTTATTGGGCTTATTGGTGCCTAGCCCAACTTGGTCCGACCGAACTCAAATCGTCCGATGCGGATTCATATGTTTGCAAGGATACGAAAGGTGGTTATCAGGTCCTTTTCTGGGATTTAACTCATCCGATTAAAGGACGTGTGGAAGGACAGCCGAGTGACCAGGCGTTCTTTACAAAACCATTGGTTCCAAAAGAAAAATCTCCGGCTACTGTTAAGCTAACCAATGTTCCGGCAGGTAAATATAAGGTGATGGTTTATAGAATAGGCTATCATTTCAATGATCCGTATTCGAAATATTTGGAGATGGGACGTCCTATGGATTTAAGCCGCGAAGAAGTTGCTGAACTAAAAGCCTTGTCTTCCGGGAAACCTATTTCGGAGTCGGAAATCAAAATCAAAGGCGAATACACAAAAACTTTACCTATGTTGGAAAACAGCGTTTATATGGTAACTTTATCACGTTTGAAATAATAGATTTATAGTGACTGAATAAAACAAAGGGAAGTACAAAGAAAATAAAATATGGTTTTTACAGGATTTACAACGGCAGCCATCGAATTTCTTAAAGATTTGGCCGTGAACAATAACAAGGAATGGTTTGAAAACAATAGGAGTCGATATGAAACACTTCTGCTGGGACCGTTAAAACGGCTTTCAACAGATTTGGGAACGGTGATAAGTTGCATTGATCCCCAGATTGAAACGGCTCCGAAAATTAACATAACAATCTCAAAGATTTACAGGGACACACGTTTTTCAAACGATAAGTCTCCACTTCGTACCGACCAGTGGTTAACTTTCAAGCGATCGAGAAAACAGTGGGGTAATGTTCCTGAATTTTACTTTTATTTTACGCCTGAGGAATATCAGTACGGGATGGGGTTTTATGCGGCAACGCCACAAAATATGGCATGCATAAGGGATTATATAGAACGTTTTCCTCAACGTTTTAAAAAAGTAATCGAGACATATGGCAATCAGGATTGTTTTAGATTAGTTGGGGAGAACTACAAAAAATCTATTCCAAACGGGCTTCCCAAAGAATTCCAACCATGGTATCAAAAAAGGAATATAGAAGTGAGCTGTACGAAAAAATTAGAAGAAGGATTTTTCGATAAGGATTTAGGACAGGTTTTGGCAGATGCCTATATCTTCAACTCGGAATTTTATAAATTTATTATAGAAAGTCTCGGCTAGCAAAGAAACAAAAGAGTCGGCATATTCTAAATTTATGATTAGATATATGCCGACTTTATTAATAGAGGCGAAGAGGAGTCTTCGTCTTATTCTTTGATTAATTCAATACTACGTTTTACAAAGTTGTTTAAAGCTTCACCTTTCAACATGCCATTTTGTAATAAGGCTAAATCGATGAGCTGATGAATGGTTTGATCCGTATTTGCATAATCTTTTAGGATATCGTTTTTATGCGTTTTTTCATCGGACAGATCTTTTTCTACCTGTTTCAAAGTATCTTTATCTGCTTGAGGGATTTCTTCATCTTTTTTGCCTTCCTGGGCTTTGTGAAGTTCCTCATGATGTTTATCCAATTCTTCAATCTTCTTTTCGATCGGGGCTAATTTATCGGAACACATCTTTTTTGCGTCTGTCAGAGCTTTTTTAATCAATTTGTGGTCTGTATTTAATATCAAATTGAACATATCGGGCATCTCGCCGTAGAAGCTCATACCTGCTTGAATATTTGCCATCTCTTTCATACGACGCATGTATTCACTCTGAGTAATCAGGACAGGGGCCAGTGCTTCACCCATAGATTGTACTTCTACATTGAAATCAATCTTATTAAGTGCAGGAAGTTGACTGTGGAATATTTGTGTTAGAATACCATTTTCTTTTTCGTCTAAATCAGACTTTTTGGCTTCTTCTTTTACAATCAATCTATCGATGACATCACTGTCTACACGTGTAAATCGAGATTTCTCGAATTTTTGTTCCAACATGCTGATCACTGCGATATCCAGTTGTCCGTTCATTAGCAGAACGCTGTAACCTTTACTCTTTGCAGATTCAATATAACTGAATTGGTCTTCGTTATTATTTGCATAGAGATATATCAGATTTCCTTCTTTGTCTGTCTGGTTATCTTTTATGAGAGTTTTATATTCTTCGAACGTGTAGTATTTATTGTCTGTATCTTTAAAGAGGGCAAAGTCTTTCGCTTTGTCATAGAAATCATCTTGAGTAAGCATTCCATAGTTAATGAAGATCTTCACATCATCCCATTTCTGTTCGAAATCTTTACGGTCTTCTTTGAAGATAGCGAGCAGGCGGTCTGACACTTTCTTGGAAATATATGTAGAAATTTTCTTGACATTGGAATCACTTTGCAAGTATGAACGGGATACATTCAATGGAATATCCGGTGAATCGATGACACCGTGAAGAAGTGTTAGAAAATCAGGTACGATTCCTTCCACCGAGTCGGTGACATAGACTTGGTTGCAGTAAAGTTGTATTTTGTTTTTTTGCAATTCGATATTGCTTTTGATTTTTGGAAAATACAAGATACCGGTAAGATTGAACGGGTAATCTACATTTAAATGAATCCAGAATAAAGGTTCGTCTGACATCGGGTATAAATCACGATAGAATTTTTTGTAGTCTTCATCTTTTAGTTCTGTCGGTTTACGAGTCCATAACGGGTTTGTATCGTTAACGATATTATCTTCATCTGTATCTATTTCTTTCCCGTCTTTCCAATCTTTCTTTTTACCGAAGGCGATAGGAACAGGGAGAAAGCGGCAGTATTTTTTGAGTAATGAAGACACTTTTTCGTTCTGAAGGAATTCTTTGCAATCATCATCTATATATAGTATGATGTCTGTACCGCGTTCTGCTTTTTCCGTTTCTTCTATACTGAATTCGGGACTTCCGTCACATGACCATTTTACGGCTTTTGCTCCGTCTTTATAGGATTTAGTGATGATTTCAACCTTTTTAGAGACCATGAACGATGAATAGAAACCTAATCCGAAATGTCCAATGATAGAATTGGCATCTTTCTTATATTTCTCGAGAAAATCATTTGCCCCTGAAAAGGCAATTTGATTAATGTATTTATCGATTTCCTCTTCTGTCATGCCTATACCTTTGTCGGAAATTGTTATAGTCTCTTTGCCTAATGATACGTGGATGGTTAAATCACCTGGTTCACCTTTGAAATCTCCTTTCATAGAAAGAGTTTTCAACTTTTGTGTGGCATCGACGGCGTTGGATAGCATTTCACGAAGAAAGATTTCATGATCGCTATATAAAAACTTTTTAATGACGGGGAAAATGTTTTCAGTTGTAACCCCAATATTTCCTTTTTGCATATCTTAATTTATTTAATTATGTTTGTTACTTTGGCACAAAAAAAGTGCCAAAAAAGTTTATTCCTGACACTTTGACATTAAAATATAAGCACTTTAATTACTTTTTTCAATGTTGATAATTATATTATCTTTTTCTTTATCCCAATCTAAACGGATTGTGTCGCCGGATTGTACTGTTTCATTGATGAGTTTCTCGGCAATGCCGTCTTCTACATAATTTTGGATAGCCCGTTTCAAAGGTCGGGCACCAAACTGGACGTCATATCCCTTCTGTGCGATTCCACGTTTAGCTTCATCGGTGATAACAACATGATAACCCAAATTCTCAATTCTTTTTAATACATCATGTAATTCTATATCGGCAATTTTTATGATGGCATCGAGGTTAAGTTGATCGAATGTTATGATCTCATCCAAACGGTTGATAAATTCGGGCGCAAAAGTCTTGTTAAGGGCTTTTTGGATAATGTTTCTGGATAATGTCTTGTTGTCTTTGTCATATCCATTTGTAAATCCGATACCATTGCCAAATTCTTTAAGTTGCTTTGTTCCGATATTGGAAGTCATAATGATAACCGTATTCTTGAAGTCGACAAATCTTCCGTTGCTGTCGGTAAGTCTACCTTCGTCCATCAATTGAAGAAGAATATTGAATACGTCCGGATGTGCTTTCTCTATTTCATCTAGGAGCACAATAGAATAGGGCTTTCTACGGACCTGTTCCGTCAACTGGCCACCTTCTTCATAGCCGACATATCCGGGAGGCGCTCCGACCAATCTTGAAACCATGAATTTTTCCATGTATTCACTCATATCTATGCGGATAAGAGCGTCGGTAGATCCGAACATAAATTTAGCAAGTTCTTTTGCCAACTGTGTTTTACCTACACCGGTAGGACCCAGAAATAGGAAAGTACCGATAGGCTTATTGGGATCTTTTAACCCGACACGGCTACGTAGGATAGCTTTTACCAGCTTATCGACGGCCGTATCTTGATCGACTACATGTTTCAGCAGTTCGACTTTCATATTCTTCAAACGTGATTCTTCCGATTGGGCCATACGCTGAACGGGAATGCCCGTTATCATGGAAACGACATCTGCCACTTGAGTTTCATCGACCGTTTCACGATTCTCTTTCAGATTCTTTTGCCATTCGATTTTCATTCTGTCGAGTTCGTTGTTCAACTCTTTTTCCTGATCACGGAAGCTGGCTGCCAATTCGAAATTTTGTTGTTTGACAGCTTCATTCTTTTTATCCTGTGCCTCGGTAACACGTTTTTCCTGTTCTTCTATGCTTTTAGGAACATTGATATTATTTAAGTGTACTCGGGCTCCTGCTTCGTCAAGCGCATCTATGGCTTTATCCGGGAAGAAACGGTCTGTGACATATCGTTCGGTAAGTTTGACACACGCTTCCAATGCAGCATCCGTATAATAAACGTTATGATGCTCTTCGTATTTGTCTTTGATATTTTTTAAAATTTGTAGCGTTTCATCGGGAGTTGTCGGTTCTACAATGATTTTTTGGAAACGACGTTCAAGTGCTCCGTCTTTTTCAATGCTGTTGCGGTATTCATCAAGTGTTGTTGCACCGATGCACTGAAGTTCTCCTCTGGAGAGGGCCGGCTTTAGCATATTGGCGGCATCCATGGATCCGGGGGTGGAACCGGCACCGACAATCGTATGGATTTCATCGATGAATATGATAATATTGGGATTTTTTTGTAATTCATTCAATATGGAACGAATACGCTCTTCGAATTGTCCGCGATATTTTGTTCCGGCTACTACTGATGTCATATCCAAGGCTATAACTCGTTTATCGAATAAGATTCGAGAAACTTTCTTTTGTACGATACGTAGAGCTAAACCTTCTACGATTGCAGATTTTCCAACTCCGGGTTGACCGATAAGAATAGGGTTATTTTTCTTTCTTCGACTAAGAATTTGTGCAACCCGTTCAATTTCTTTTTCTCTACCGACAACGGGATCCAGTTTGCCTTCAATGGCTGCGGCGGTCATATCTATACCGAAATTATCTATGACCGGAGTATTATTATTGGATTTTGCCGTTTGAGTTTGATTTCCATAAGATACTCGTGAATTATTATTCGAAGCGGAAGACTCGTTTTTAATTTCATCTTCGTCTTCATCTTCGTCGGGGGATAGTCCCATGCCTGATTTGATATCCGGTTTTAATATGATTTGTTCTAAGACCACATCATAGTTTACATTCATCTTATTAAGTATTCTGGTTGCTATATTGTCGTTTTTTAAAATAGCAAGGAGAATATGTTCCGTATCGGCAATGGAGTCTTTTAGCTTTCTTGCTTCTAAGATACATATTTTTAATGTTTTAGAAGCCTCATTATTTAAAGTGATATTCGCTTCGTCTATATCTGGCAATACGTCTTCTTCGGCTTCCTGACTTAATTTGTACTCAATTTCTTTTTTGATTTTTTGTAAATCAACTTGTAATGAATTAAGTATTTGGATAGCGCGGCCTTCACCTTCTCTTAATAATCCAAGCATCAAATGTTCGGGCCCAATATAATTATTATTTAGACGATTTGCTTCTTCTTTACTATAAACTAATATATCGGATACACGTTGTGAAAATTGATTATTCATATAAATATACCTCCTGAGTTAATATGTTTACAAAGATATTGAAAATTTTTAGTTTCCATTCTCTTTTGCGGAATTAGTAACAAATCATGTGCCATAAATAAATAATGGTAATAATCATTTTTTCAAATAAAAACTTTGAGATGTCCTTAAAAAGAAGTAATTTAGCATGATTTTTACGAAATGTAGTAAATGTTAAATTAATTATTTTCCTAAATGCTTGAACAAGATAGAATTATAAAAATAAACATCGAAGAGGAGATGAAAACATCCTACATTGATTATTCGATGTCTGTGATTGTTGCTCGTGCTCTTCCTGATGTAAGAGATGGTTTTAAACCTGTTCATCGACGAATACTATTTGGAATGATGGAACTTGGAAATACTTCAGATAAACCTTATAAGAAATCTGCCAGAATTGTCGGTGAAGTATTGGGTAAGTATCATCCACATGGGGACTCTTCAGTATATGGTGCTTTAGTTAGAATGGCTCAAGATTGGGCGATGAGATATCCGTTGGTAGACGGTCAAGGAAACTTTGGATCAATAGATGGTGATAGCGCTGCCGCTATGCGTTATACCGAGGCGAGATTGGAGAAGATTGGTGAAGAAATGATGCAGGATCTTTATAAAGAAACTGTAGATATGCAACCTAACTTTGATGACACCTTGCAGGAACCGACTGTTTTGCCTACCAGAATACCGAATCTTTTAGTGAATGGTGCTTCCGGCATTGCGGTGGGAATGGCGACGAATATGCCTACTCATAATTTAGCGGAAGTAATAGATGCTTGTATTGCTTATATTGATGATAATGATATTGATGTTGATGGTTTAATGAAATTTGTTAAAGCTCCTGATTTTCCGACAGGGGCTTATATATATGGAATAAAAGGTGTACGTGATGCATATGAAACGGGTCGTGGTAGAATTGTTATGCGTGCAAAGGCTGAAATTGAAACAACAACGACCCATGACAAAATAGTTATTACGGAAATTCCCTATGGAGTAAATAAGGCTGAATTAATCAAATATATTGCTGATTTAGTCAAAGAAAAGAAAATAGATGGTATAACCAATGCTAATGATGAATCGGATAGGGAAGGCATGCGTATTGTAATAGATGTGAGTCGTGATGCCAATGCAAATGTGGTTCTGAATAAATTATTCAAAATGACGCAGTTGCAAACCTCCTTTAGCGTTAATAATATTGCTTTGGTTCATGGTCGACCCAAAATATTGTCTTTGAAAGATTGTGTGAAATACTTTGTTGAACATAGACATGATGTCGTTATTCGTCGGACAGAGTATGATTTACGTAAATCGAAAGAACGTGCGCATATACTTGAAGGATTAATTATCGCTTCTGATAATATTGATGAAGTTATTCGGATTATTAAATCGGCAAAGACTCCCGGTGATGCAATAACCGGATTGATGGATCGTTTTAATCTGACTGAAATTCAAGCGAAGGCTATCGTTGAGATGCGATTGAGACAACTGACTGCATTGATGCAGGATCAATTGCATGCAGAGTATGACGAAATTATGAAATTGATCGCATATCTGGAGCAAATCCTCAATGATCCTGAACTTTGTAAGAAAGTAATTAAAGATGAGCTGATCGAAGTGAAAAATAAATACGGAGATCCTCGTCGTACTGTGGTTGTTCCAAGTTCTGAAGAGTTTGATCCTGAAGATTTTTATTCGGATGATGATATGGTGATTACGATCTCGCATTTAGGATATATCAAGCGAACTCCATTGACAGATTTTAGAACTCAAAATAGGGGTGGAGTTGGTGCGAAAGGCAGTGAAACACGAGATGAGGATTTTGTGGAAAACATCTATCCTGCAACCATGCATAATATGATGCTCTTTTTTACTCAAAAAGGTAAGTGCTATTGGTTGAAAGTTTACGATATTCCGGAAGGTACTAAGAATTCTAAAGGACGGGCTATACAAAACCTTTTGAATATTGATTCTGATGATGCGGTAAATGCCGTTATTCATGTTAAGAATCTGACAGATCAAGAATTTATTGAGAACCATTATCTGATTTTCTGTACACAAAATGGTATTATTAAAAAAACTTGTTTGGAACAGTACTCAAGACCACGTCAGAATGGTGTTATAGCAATTAATATTCGTGAAGATGATAAGGTGATGGGTGTTGTAATGACTAATGGATCCGATGAAATAATTATTGCCGATAGAAATGGTAGGGCCATTAGATTCAATGAAAATGCTGTTAGGGAAATGGGACGTACAGCAACCGGTGTCCGGGGTATGTCATTGGATGATGATGATCAGGTAATAGGAATGATATGTATTCATGATTCTGATAATGAGACCATAATGGTGGTATCTGAACAAGGTTATGGAAAACGTTCTGAAGTTGAAGATTATCGTGTTACGAACCGTGGATGTAAAGGTGTAAAAACATTAAACATAAC
>CAZKSK010000053.1:0-11727 GCA_964555225.1 uncultured Bacteroides sp. | reverse complement strand
AGGCTGTTTCGAATGTGGCTTCCACGGTGCATCGGCTTGAACCGGTCTTAATGGATTTAATATCGGCTCTTTGTCCAAGTAGCAGACCGATAGCTCCCAGAATGATAGACTTTCCGGCACCTGTTTCGCCCGTGATTGTAGTAAATCCCTTTTCGAACGAGATATCCAATTTATCAATCAGGGCATAATTCTGTATGGTAAGTGTTCGAAGCATTATTTGTCTTATTTCATTATTTCACATAAGTGGTCGATAATGTCTTTGGCAACATCGACTTTGGATTTGAGCGGATATGCATATTCTCCTTTGTCGGAGATGATGGTTATCTTATTGGTATCATATCGAAACCCCGCTTCCTTATCTTGCAAAGAATTAAGAACGATAAAATCCAAATTCTTTGATTTGAGCTTTTTTAGAGCATTCTTTTTTTCATTGTCGGTCTCTAGTGCGAAACCTACAAGTTTTTGCTTATCTGTTTTTTTTCTTCCCAATTCTGCTGCTATATCCTGAGTCGGTTTCAGGGTAATGGTTAAGTTATCACTTTCCCGTTTAATCTTGCGGTCGGAAGTGCTTGCAGGAGTGAAGTCGGCAACGGCCGCACAAAGAATCGCAGCGTCGACATCAGAGAAATTGCTTACGGTCAAATCGTACATCTGATGTGCATTTTCAACATCAAGACGATGAATATTCCGATGGTCTGTTTGTTGTTGTACCGGACCACTTATTAAAGTTACATTGGCACCACGTTCGGCACATTCTTCAGCCAAGGCAAATCCCATTTTACCGGAGGAATAGTTACCGATGAAACGTACCGGATCAATCTTTTCATAAGTTGGCCCTGCCGTGACAAGAATCTTCTTTCCTTTCATTTCTTTTTTTCCGGTAGACAGAAAATATAGTTCAATTTGTTTGATAATATTTTCAGGTTCTTCCATTCTTCCTTTTCCTTCCAGATGACTGGCCAGTTCTCCTGTTCCCGGTTCAATGATGTAATTATTATAGGAGCGGAGTATTTCCAGATTATGCTGTGTGGAAGGATGAGCATACATATCCAGATCCATGGCGGGAGCTATGAATACGGGTGCTTTCATGGACAGATAGGTTGTGATGAGCATATTATCGGCAATCCCGTTAGCCATTTTCCCTATAGTGGATGCTGTAGCAGGAGCTATAAGCATAAGATCCGCCCAAAGACCCAGATCAACATGGCTATGCCATTCGCCGTTACGGCGGTCAAAGAACTCGCTGATAACAGGCTTTTTTGTAAGGGTGGATAAGGTCAACGGAGTAATGAATTCCTTTCCGGCCTCTGTGATCACTACTTGTACTTCTGCTTCTTTTTTTATGAATCCGCGTATGAGGTAGCAAGCTTTATAAGCGGCAATACTACCAGTAATTCCGAGAACGATTTTTTTCCCTTTGAGTATGTTCATGATTACGATCCTGCTTCACTCAGACGAATCTTTGTTAGCATTTGTTTGGTATTCAAAGTAAAATCACCTTGCAGTATCCAGCTGTAGTAACCCGGATCCCGTTTTAGAATATCGCGGACAGGCATTCCCTTATATTTACCGAAGTTGAAGGTTTCCACATTTTTATCATTATAGATAATGCGCCCTGCAAAATCAACATTATGAGTAAAACTGGAATAATTCGATAAAAAGTCGATATTGTTTTCCAAAACATCGGGATATTTATCCAATTGTGCTTTCAACACTTCATAAGTAGCGCGAGTATCGCCTTCTGCGGAATGGGCATCTTCCAGATTCTTGCCGCAATAGAATTTGTAGGCTGCAGAAAGAGTTCTTTGTTCAAGTTTATGGTAAATAACCTGCACATCGATAAATTTGCGCTTGGAGAAGTCCATATTCACGTCTGCACGAAGAAATTCTTCGGCAAGAACCGGCACATCAAAACGATTTGAATTAAAGCCTGCAATATCGCAACCTTCTATGTCTTTGGCGATATTTTGTGCTACTTGTTTAAATGTAGGACAGTCTTTTACATCTTCATCCGTGATGCCGTGAATGGCCGTAGATGTTTCAGGAATGTGCATTTCCGGATTTATGCGAAGCGTTTTTGCTTCTTCATTTCCATTAGGGTATATTTTCAGATAGCAAATTTCAACAATGCGATCTGAATTTATGTTAGTCCCTGTTGTTTCAAGATCAAAGAAAACAATGGGATTCTTTAAATTTAATTTCATGATAATTTTTTGTTAATCATTCAGCATCATAGGCATTAACAGCATCAGGACTTCCTCGTTCTCAGGTTGCTCGGCTGGAATAATAACGCCTGCACGCGAAGGATCGGCCAGTTCAATGATAATGTCCTGTCCATTTAGGTTATTCAATATATCGATAAGGAAGGTGGCCTTAAATCCGATACTCATTGGTTCGCCT
This sequence comes from uncultured Bacteroides sp., assembly GCA_964555225.1. Classification (GTDB taxonomy): domain Bacteria; phylum Bacteroidota; class Bacteroidia; order Bacteroidales; family Bacteroidaceae; genus Phocaeicola_A. The sequence goes on along the minus strand of CAZKSK010000053.1, from coordinate 9,327 downwards.
TCATAGCTGCAAATAAGTTTTTCTTCGGCACTGGTCGAAAAATCAATATCTTGAGCCGATACGATGATTTCGTTGGATAACAGACGTACTTTGATTAAGCTGCTGCTTGCTGACGAAAATACGGAAACTCGGCGCAAGGCACTTAAGAATCCGATGCGGTCTATAGTTGCTTTATATGGATTGTTTTGTGGAATAACCGCGTTGTAGTTAGGGTATCGGCCTTCTATGAGGCGGCAAACCATACGGTAGTTACTTAACATAACAGAAGCGTAGCGGTCATCAAAATCAATGCTCACATCGCCTTGTTCCTTACCAAGAATATTCTTCAATAAAGTGGCAGGCTTCTTGGGTAGAATGAAAGCTGATTTTTCGTTGTTTTTTGTCGATAAATTTTTGTTGCGAACCAATTTGTGACCGTCGGAAGCGACCATCGTGATATTATCCGGAGTGATGTCAAAATAAATACCGTTCATAACCGGACGGAGTTCATCGTCGGCTGTAGCGAAGATTGTACGAGTGATGCCGTTCAACAAAACATCTGCACCAAGGCTGAAATGTACGGAATTTTCTTCAAGTTCGGCATACTTGGGATATTCTTCAGCACTTTGTCCTACTACGCTACATTTTCCATTTTGATAGGAAATCGTGATTTCAAGAGTTTGAAGATTTACATCAAAAGCCAGAGGCTGCTCTGAAATTTCTTTGATGGCGTCCAATACGTTTTTGGCTCCAATTGCAAAACTTCCGTTTTCGCTTGTTTCTGAAATTTCAACTGTGGTTATCATAGTCGTTTCATTGTCGGAAGCGGTAATAGATAAGATGTTGTCTTTTATATCAAATAAAAAGCAATCTAAAATAGGAAGCGTGTTTTTGGAGTTAATCACGCGGCTGATAGCCTGAAGGCGGCTGGATAATGCACTACTCGAGATATTGAACTTCATGGTATTTATAGTTTATTATTTATATTCATATATATTGGTACAAAAATACAAAAATAATTAGGTATTACCACAAAAAACAGTTGAAAAATTAGCCCTGTATTTATTAAAAGTGTATTTTCGCAACAAAATTTAAAATATATCTAATGGAAATATCTGGAAGAATCATTGCCGTACTTCCTTTGCAAAAAGGCACGGGACGTAACGGAAACGAATGGAAGAAGCAAGAATATGTTATTGAGACTCACGAACAGTATCCTAAAAAAATGTGTTTCAATCTTTGGGGTGATAAAATAGACCAGTTTAATATTCAGGCAGGGGAAGAATTGACCGTTTCGTTTGATATAGATTGTCATGAGTACAATGGTCGGTGGTTCAATGATATTCGTGCTTGGAAAGTTGAACGGGGAGATGCTCCGGTTCAACAGACTGAAACGCCTTCAATGACTCCTGATGCCGCTCCATTTCCTCCGGCTCCTCCGGTAGATTTCAATGCAGGTAATTCGGCGGATGATCTTCCGTTCTAGAAAATAAAAAAACCTGTTTTGAAAAACAGGTTTTTTATTTTATATTTCAAGTTGTCAGAATTTTGCCGGATAGGCGAGTAACTGATACATCAGTGTACGTGCCATCCGTTCCTGTCCCGTCGTATTGGGATGCAAGTGATCCGTTTTCTTATTGTAGAAATACATAAGCTGTTCTTCAATCATAGGATTCATGCCCGTAACGGAATTGAAGTCTATAACGGGAATTCCCCATATGTTTCCGGCTTCTTTAATTGCGTTAACGTAAGCGTCAATGTATTCTCCGCAGCTGTTCTGGTAACTTTCGTCCGGTTGCAGGTTCTTTTCGCCGAAATCGGCTAAAGATCGATGCAAGGGAGTCAGCAGTATGATTTGTTTATCGGGGAATAGATGTTTCAGATGGCTCACGCCTATATTGATGCGCCCTTTGTATGTTTCCATGGTCATAATGGGTTGACGTCTTTTGCGCGTAACCAGTTCACGGGGCTTGCCCTGATGTGCAGCCATTACTTTTTCTTTCTTCTCTGTGAACCAGTTCCCGATAGGAACGCCACTGTTGAAATCGTTGGTCCCCATAAAGACTAGAATAGCATCTACATCATTCCCATGTTCTTTTTTCAGTTGATCCGCCTGTCTGGAAACATCATTCCACTGACGTCCGCTGATTCCGTATACATAGGGAGTAATATCCAGCCATTCGTGGAGAAAATCCCAGTATTTTTTGACATTGTTTCCGTAGCAGTTGGGATCGGTAATGGAATCGCCGATGTAACCTACTTTCTTACCATACCACGGATGTTGGATGGAAACCTGTCCCTGTGCATACATTGAACTTGTAAAACAGAGTACGGCAAAGACTACCCAGAGCCTTTTTTTAAGAAAATGTAAGTCAGACATAATTATTTTTATTTATGAATTCATGCTCATCAAGAATTCTTCGTTGTTTTTTGTCTTTTCCATTTTGCCTTTGATATCGTTCATGGCCTCAATAGGATTCATGTCACCTAGATAGTTGCGGAGAACCCACATGCGATCGAGAGTAGGCTTGTCAAGCAACAAATCGTCACGACGGGTGCTGGATGCGATAATATTGACGGCAGGGAATATTCGTTTGTTAGACAGGTTACGATCAAGTTGCAGTTCCATATTGCCTGTACCTTTGAACTCTTCGAAGATAACCTCATCCATTTTGGACCCGGTATCGATGAGTGCTGTCGAAATAATAGTCAGAGATCCTCCGTTTTCGATATTACGGGCGGCTCCGAAGAAACGTTTCGGTTTTTGTAGAGCGTTTGCATCCACACCTCCTGAAAGGACTTTGCCGGATGCCGGAGACACTGTATTATAGGCACGTGCCAGACGTGTGATGGAGTCAAGAAATATAACGACGTCATGTCCGCATTCTACCATTCGTTTTGCCTTTTCAAGGACTATACCTGCAATTTTTACGTGACGTTCGGCCGGTTCATCGAAAGTAGAAGCGATAACTTCCGCATTCACACTTCTTGCCATGTCCGTTACCTCTTCAGGACGTTCGTCTATGAGAAGCATAATCATGTAGACTTCGGGATGGTTGGCGGCAATGGCATTGGCGATGTTTTTCATCAATATGGTCTTACCTGTTTTGGGTTGGGCTACAATCAAAGCACGTTGTCCTTTACCGATGGGAGAGAAGAGGTCAACAACCCTAACCGAAAGATCGTCGCCATACCCTTTACACAAGGTGAATTTTTCATTAGGAAAGAGTGGAGTCAAATGTTCAAAGGGAACTCTGTCACGGACTACAGCAGGATCTTTTCCGTTAATCTTCAATACTTTGATAAGAGGAAAATATTTTTCACCTTCTTTGGGCGGACGTATTGTTCCTTCTACTACATCCCCTGTCTTTAAACCGAGTAATTTTATTTGAGATTGTGAAACGTAGATGTCGTCCGGTGATGAAAGATAATTGTAATCTGCTGAGCGGAGGAATCCGTAATTGTCCGGTAGGATTTCCAAAACTCCGAGTCCGGTAAGTATATTGTCAAAATCATAAGGTTTTTCTCTTTCCATAGGCTTGCGCTCGGGAATGAAAGTAGAAGCGCCTTGTTCTTTGTTTGTTTCTTGTGGCTTTTTAAATGGTTCGTTCTTCTTTTTCTCATTTTCTATGATCGGAGCAGGTTCAGGTATTTCTGCTTTTGTCGATTCGAATTTTGTGAACAGCTCCGAAGGAATTTCCGTATCTTCACTATCCGGCAGATTCTCTATGGGAATAAATTCATCTGTTGTATCCAAAGGTATTTGTTCTTTCTTTTCTTCTTGAGGAGCTTCTTCAGGAAGAATTTTAAGGGTCTTTTCTTCTGTGGCGGCTACCTTTTTTTCTTCCGTCTTTTTTTCTTCCGTTTTTTTAGGTTTTCTTCCTCGTTTCTTTGATGCCGTTTTTTCTTTTTGTGCATCCGGATGTGTATCCGGGACAGGTGTCGTATTTTCTGCTGTTTTTTCAGCTTTCGGTTCAATTTTTATTTTCGGTTCCGCTTTTGTATCTGTTTCTGTCTTTTTTACAGGTTCGGCATTGGCTTCAGGTTCTTTAAGTGTGGAAGATGCAGCCGGGATGATTTTTTTCTCCAACCCTTTTTTAGGGGCATCTGTATTTGCCGGTTTTTCCACTTTGTCTTTGTCTGCCGAATATACTTTTGAACTTGTTATGCGGTTACGTTTTTTAGCCGAAGGAGGTTCGACTGCCGTAGCGGCTTTTTTATTGGCCGTAGCGATAGCTTGCTCATCCAATATCTTGTATACTAATTCCGCTTTTTGATAAGATTCGACTTTGGTTAGGCCCATTTGTTTGGCAATGGATTGTAACTCAGACAACTCCTTTGCATTTAATTGAATAATATTATACATACAAAAATTTTAAATCCCCATCGTTATTGGTTTGAAAAAATAAAAGTTTTATTAAAAATTTAATTGGGGAAATGTTATTTGATAAATAATTGTTTTTGAATTTGTACACATTGTTGCAGTGTACTTGCTTTGTTTTTACGAGTGCAAAATTAATGAATATTTTCTAATCTGCCATATTTTCTAAGTTTTTTTTTATTTTTTGCATGCCAGCTGATTCCTTTTTATCGGAAAATGCGTAATTTAGCACGATTTTTAAAATATGAAGAAGATTAATGTTAAGGAAATAGACAAATGGAAAATATCCACTCTTGTCTTGTTGTTCATTATTGCAGTCGGTTTTTTAGGATGGTTTGTTCGTAACCAGTTAAGGCCCGACTTTGAAGTTACCAATGAACAGGGTGGTAATATATTTCCTTCTGTGATCCTTTCTACGGCTGCTACCGGAGCAACTTATATAGAACCCCAACAGCCTTATTTGGGCAGGCCGCTTTCATGTATTGCCTTGAAGATTAAATCGACTTCCGCACATAGTCATGTATTAATAGATGTGGGCGAGACTCTTTTTTTTAAGGAATCCATCTCCGATTTTATCTTGGAGAAGGCCAATACGGAGTATCTGATATTTCCGGATATCGTATGGAATTATGATGTTTTGAAAAATAATATCCAGGCTCAGCCTGTAAGCGTATCGGTAAAAGTCACGCTGAATCACAAAGACCTGTCTCCGCAGGTGAAGACTTTTTCCATGCGAAGTGTGAACGAATGTCCGCTGGGTTATCGCGATGAGCAGATGCGTTATCATGGAACGAGTGTTTTCTTCGGGGCATATGTCAATGAAGATCATCCCATGATTGACCAATTATTGCGTGAGGCATTGGATGCTCGTCTGGTGAGGAGATTCGTTGGTTATCAGCGTACTGAGAAGCAAGTTGAAGATCAGGTATATGCTTTATGGTATGTTCTGCAGAAACGTAATTTTAAGTATAGTTCCATTTCCAATAGCAGTCTTTCTTCCAATATGGTTTATGCGCAGAGGGTGAGAACGATAGAGGATGCATTGAAAGCTTCACAAATAAATTGTGTGGATGGTAGCGTTCTTTTTGCTTCCATGCTGAAAGCAATTAATCTGATACCTGTTTTGGTGCGTGTTCCCGGTCATATGTTCGTGGGTTATTATTTGGATAAGAATCGTAAAAAGATTGATTTCCTGGAAACGACGATGATCGGTGATGTGAATTTGGATGATTTCTTCCCGGAGGAGAAGTTGGACTCTACCGTAGCAGGAAAGACTCAGAAGGAGGTCTCTTTGCTGACATTCGAAAAATCGCGTGAATATGCACGTAAGAATTATGAGAAGTATGCATCGGAATTGAATAAACGGAAGAACAGTGATGCCGGTTACATGTTTTTGGTAATAGATAACGCATTGCGACGTAACATTCAACCGATAGGTAAATAAAATATTAAAAGTATGGAGACAAAGAAATATATATCGCCCGGTGGATGGTTTTCATTAGAATATCCGGGGCAGTGGAATGAATTTGAGGATGAAGAATGTAGTTTTTTGTTTTATGATCCTGAAAAATGGAGTGGAAATTTCCGTATTTCCGCTTTTAAAGATTCTTCTGCCGATTTTGCAGAACAATGTATGATTGATGAAATGAAGTCCAATAAGCTGTCTTCTTCTGTCAAAATTAAAGACTGGAAATGTGTTTACAGTTGTGAGAGTTTTACGGAAAAAGGAGATAGTTATGACTCTCATTTCTGGATGACAGGAGAAGGTAACGTTTCGATTGAATGTAGCTTCACAGTCAAGGCCGGCGAAAGTAAAGAAATAGCCGAATCAATTATTGCTTCACTTGCCTTGCGTCCGGATAATAAGAAATTACCTATGGAGGTTATACCCATTCGTGTATTGGAAATAAATAGGGTGAATGAAGCTTATGATTGGGCCGTATCTGCTATTAAGGATAAACTTAAAAAAGATTTTACTTCTTCACGCCAAGATATAGTTTCCTTGCAGAAGATGATTGATGAGGGTCGGTTCAATTCAGATCAAAAAGATTGTTGGAGTTCGTTCGGCATTGCTTTCGGTACGATTCTCGTGAATGAAATGGACGGTATGGATTGGGTGACTGTTGTAGATGGGAAGAAAGAATTTCCTGCTTTGCGGTTCAATGATACTTCCGTCATGGTATATCCTACCGAATTGATTTGGGAAAAAATACATCAGGGAATAAAATGTGATTTAAAGTGCGAGTTTGAAAGCATTTATCATCAAGTAGAAGAGGTGTTGTAATGGCGAATCCGTATCTTCAGGTAGAAGGGTTGACTAAGTCGTTCGGTGATTTGGTCTTGTTTGAAAATATATCTTTCGGCATTGCCGAAGGGGAGAGTGTAGGACTTATTGCTAAAAATGGTTCCGGAAAAACGACTTTGTTGAATATTCTTTCAGGCAAAGAAGGGTATGACGAAGGACGCATCGTTTATCGGAATGGTGTGAGAGTAGGTTATCTGGAACAAAGCCCTGCCTATCCGGCTGACTTTACCGTGATGGAGGCCTGTTTTTATCAGGGGAATTCTACAACGGATCTTATTCGGGAATATGAGCAGTGCATGCAAACGGAAGGTAATCCCGGATTGATGGAAATATTGGACCGGATGGATCATGTCAAGGCTTGGGATTATGAACAAAAAGCCAAGCAGATTCTTTCACAACTTCATATCTGTGATTTTAATCAGAAAATAGCTCATCTCTCGGGAGGACAGTTGAAACGTGTGGCATTAGCCAATGTTCTTATTCTGGAACCCGATTTGATTATCCTTGACGAACCCACCAATCATCTGGATTTGGATATGACGGAGTGGTTGGAGGATTATCTTCATCGCAGCACCCTCAGTTTGTTTATGGTAACACACGACCGTTATTTTCTCGATCGTGTTTGTTCTTCGATCATCGAAATAGATAATAAGCAAATATATCGCTATAACGGTAATTATAGTTATTATCTGGAAAAGCGTCAGGAACGCATCGATACGGCCAATGCCGAAGTAGCTCGTGCCAATAATCTCTATCGTACGGAGCTGGAATGGATGAGGCGTATGCCTCAGGCCCGCGGACATAAGGCTCGTTATCGTGAAGATGCTTTTTATGAATTGGAAAAGGTGGCGAAACGCCGTATGTCCGACGATGAAGTCAAGCTGAATATAAATGCTACATATATCGGTTCCAAAATCTTTGAAGCGGATCATTTGTTCAAAAGCTTCGGTTCGAAAAAGATTCTGGATGATTTTTCCTATATCTTTTCCCGTTATGAAAAAATGGGTATTGTCGGCAACAACGGAACGGGGAAATCCACATTCATTAAGATTCTTATGGGCCTTGTAAAACCCGATAACGGGACGGTTGATGTAGGAGAAACGGTTCGTTTCGGTTATTATTCCCAGGAAGGACTTTCGTTTGACGAGCAGATGAAAGTGATTGATGTTGTAAGGGATATTGCCGAAGTTATCAATATGGGTGACGGTAATAGTCTCACGGCCTCGCAGTTCCTTCAGTATTTTCTTTTTTCTCCCGAAAAACAGTATTCCTATGTTTATAAGCTGAGCGGAGGAGAAAAACGTCGTTTATATCTTTGTACCGTCTTAATGAAGAATCCGAATTTTTTGGTTTTGGATGAACCTACGAATGATTTGGATATTATAACGTTGCAGATTTTGGAAGAATATCTGAAGAATTTTAAGGGGTGCCTCATGGTCGTTTCCCATGATCGTTACTTTATGGATAAGGTAGTAGATCATTTGCTGGTTTTCAATGGTGAAGGTGATATTCGTAATTTTCCGGGTAATTATACCGATTATCGCGAATGGAAACAGGCTTCCGAACAGCATGATAAGACTCAGGTGAAATCCGTAGAAAAGAAAGATACGCGCGTCAGAACCAATGACAAACGTAGGATGAGTTATAAGGAACGTCAGGAGTTTGAATCCTTGGAGAAGGAAATTCCTGTTCTCGAAAACGAAAAGAAAGAAATAGAGACATTAATGTGCAGCGGCGAGCTTTCGCCGGAGGAAATTACGGAAAAATCAAAACGCTTTTCCATATTGGGTGATTTGATTGATGAGAAATCCATGAGATGGTTGGAACTTAGTGAATTGGAATAAGTCATTATAAACCTTATTCCGTTAAACTCTTATTGATTTTTTCTATATATTTCAGAATGTCTTCTTTTCCTGTTCGCTTTTCGGATGAAGAAACAAAATAAGGTGGAAGTTCTTCCCATTCTTCATGCAGGATGTTCATATAGTTGTTTACATTTTCACGCGTCTTTGCGATGTTTAGTTTGTCGGCTTTGGTAAAGATAATGGCAAAAGGTATCCCATTTTCACCCAGCCAACGAACAAAATCCATATCGTTCTTTTGCGGTTCATGACGAATATCTATGAGGACAAACAGGTTCGTAAGCTGTTCTCGTTTCAGAATATAACTTTCTATGATATCTTTTAGTTGCTGTTGAACTTTCTTCCCTCTCAAAGCATATCCATAGCCCGGAAGATCTACCAGATACCATTTCTTGTTGATCAGGAAATGATTGATGAGCAAAGTTTTCCCCGGAGTAGAAGAAGTCATGGCTAGTTTGGAATGGTTGGTTAGCATGTTGATGAGACTTGATTTCCCAACATTGGATCTCCCGATGAAAGCATATTCGGGAAGGTTGTCTTGAGGGCATTTTTCCACTTGCGTGTTGCTGATTACAAATTCAGCGGTTTGAATGGTCATCATGATTTTATTTTTTTAATGAATGGAGTTGAGCATAACATTAATCCTATAAAGGTAAGAAATCCGTTCAGCATCAAAAGCTCATACCCGAAGGAATATCCGGTAAAACGTGTGGTACAATAGTTTATCCCGTAGCAGATTAGGGGAGAGGCAATTGCTACATAAGGTACCAGACTGTCTTTGGGTCTCATTTTGGTGAACA